>DOJA01000112.1:7666-11314 GCA_003511945.1 Phycisphaerales bacterium
CCCGCCCTTGAGCCGCTCGCAGAATGACTCAACGAGGGAGGGGAGAGACGGGCGGGCCGCCCGTCCCACCGAGGAGGAGAGGTCAGTCCGTGCGGGGCTCCGCGAAGGGCGCTGCGATCCCGCTGTTGACCAGCAGGGTCCGGAACGACTCCGAGAACACGAAGTTGTGCTCCGGGAAGACGGCCCCCGCCATGTTCCGGTCGAGGTGGCTGAACAGCAGGTCCACCCGTCCGATGGGGCGGGCCGGGTTCGGGCCGTGCGCGCCCTGGGTGATCACCTCCACTGTCCCGCGCGTCGAGGCCCCCGCCCCGTCGTACCGCTCCATTTCCACGGTGTACCGCAGCGTCGAGCCGGGCTGGGCGTCGGCGTCCAGATCGACCGCGCTCACCTTCGCCAGCACGACCTTCTCCCGGAATCCGCTGGCGTGCCCGACCAGGATTCCGCCCGACTGCGCCACCCCCTCGACGATCAGCGACGCCGGCATCAGCGGCAGGGCCGCCCGGCCCGGGGCGGACGCGAAGTGGTCGTGCAGGTGCTCCTCGGACAACGAGACAGTCTTGACCGCGACAATCCGCACGCGCGGCACCAACTCAACGACTCGATCGATCCACATCCAGCGCATGGCGCGGGGTTACGCCGCCGCGCCGGCGCCGAGCTTGCGCTCGACATAGTTCACCAGGACATCCACGGTGAACACATTCCCGATGTCCGCGAGGCGCGGGTTCTTCTCGAACTCCGAGAAGTCGATATGCGGCAGTTTCCGCTTCATCTCCGTCAGCCCCTTGGGCGTCACCTTCCCGTCCGCCACATACTGAGGGTCCTGCGCCGCGCTCTCCGGGAACAGCTCCCCCTGCGGGATCTTGAATCCGAAGACCTGCTCCAGCTTGAAGGTGATGTCCAGGAAGTCGATCGATTCCGCGCCCAGGTCCTTGGTCAGGCGGGCCTCCGGGGTCACTTCGTCCTCGTCCACGCCCAGGGCGTCCACCAGAACCTCTTTGATCTTGGAGAGAATGTCGTCGCGGGTCATTCCAATTCCTTGCTGGGGCTGGGGGTGGCCCGGCGGGCCAGAGCGGGCATTATGAGGCATTCCGCCCGGGGCGACAAAGCCCCGGCTCGGGGGAGTCCCCCGCATCACCCGATCGGGCGGGGCTCCCGCAGCGAGAAGCGGCCTGACGCCGCCTGGGGCGGGGCCGGGTCCTCCGAATGATCCGGGCGGATCGTCGTCGCGGTGGCCCGGAACTCGAAATGACCCGGCTCCGATGATTTCATGAGCGCCGCTTCGATCCGCAGCGAGTCCCCCGGACGCACCAGCGAGCCGTACTTCAGCGCTCGGACGGATCCAAGCACATGGCGAGCCAGCGCGGGATCCCGGCGCGAGAGGAGTTCGCGGGCCGCCTGGACCATCGCTTCCAGCATGAACACACCTGGGAGAATCGGAAAAGTGGGGAAGTGGTCCTGGAGGTACTCCTCCGACGCCGAGACGCTCTTGAGCGTCACGATGCGTTCGCCATCGCAGTGCAGAACCCGGTCCACGAGGGAAAAGTGCATCGCTCGGGAGAATAGCGGCAGAATCCCGCCGGAGGCGAGGGCGTACTATTCCCGGTGCCATGGACGCTCCGCGAACCAAGAGCCGCTCACAGAAGGACTCGTAGTAGCCCGGAACGACAGGCGGGACGCCTGACCCACCAGAGGGGGTAGGTCATTCTGTGAGGAGGTCCAAGAGCCGCGCACGCCGACGAATGCCTCCGGGGTTGGGTTCCGCCCCGGTGGTCCGCTCGCGCGACGCCGCCGCCCTCCGCGCGTGGTGCCTGGGCTGCGCGTACGACCTGCGGGGTGTCCACGGCCCGGTGGGGCTGTGCCCCGAGTGCGGACGCGAGTTTGTTCCGTCGAACGAGTCCACCTTCGCGCACGGGCCGCGGGTCCGTGACGAGTCCCCAACGCGGCGGTGGCTCCGGCGGCACGGCGTCGTGGTCCTCGTTCTGTTGGGCGGGGTCTCGCTTTGGGTGAACGGGCTGCTGCCCATGCCGGTGCGGGGACAATCTGGCCGGCTGTGGCAATGGGTCGGCGTCCGTTTCGGCGTCGAACGCGGGCGGTTCAACGCGGGGGGCGAGGCCCGGCTCTTCTGGTTCGGAGGGAGACTGTGGAGCGCCGAGGTCGACCGCCTTCCCGACCCCGGCGTGACGACCACACCCCCCGCAGCCCGGGCGCCCCTGTGGGAACTTCGGCGGTCCATCGGCGGACGCTGGACCCTTCGCGTCCACGACGCGGGCGTCCCCTTCAACGACATCAACCGCGCGTTCAATGAGATGAAGCGTCCGGCGATGTTCGGGCTGTTCCTCAACGACTCTGACCTTTCAGAGAACACCCAGCCCTTCGAGGTCGTCGGGGGCACCCGCACGGACATCCTTTCCCGCGTGGTGTGGGAGTACAACGCCAGACCAACCCCGTTCCTCCTCCGCCCGGACCAGCCCTACATCTGGACATTCAGCGACGAACAGCAGCGCCTGGTCCCCGTCCCCACGCGCGAGGCCATCGAAGGCGGCGTCGAGATCCGCGGGTCCGGCGTGATCGGCGACCAGCGGACTTTCATCCATCCGCAGGCCGAGGGCGTGGAGCGATAGAGAGTTCCGGTGCGTCTTCGGAGGAAGGGGACGGACCAACCCTGCCTGCGGGCGCCGGCGAGGCGGTTCAGTCGGACCCTACGGTGGGCAGGTGCTTGTCGT
The DNA here is from genome assembly GCA_003511945.1 of Phycisphaerales bacterium. Classification (GTDB taxonomy): domain Bacteria; phylum Planctomycetota; class Phycisphaerae; order Phycisphaerales; family UBA1924; genus UBA11155. The sequence continues at coordinate 10,390 of DOJA01000112.1, forward strand.
CGACGCGCTCGATGCGGGCGCCGAGGCGGCGGAGGACATCTTCCATGCGGTGGTAGCCGCGGTCGAGGTGGTAGACGCGGTGGATGGTGGTCCGGCCCCGGGCGGCGAGGGCGGCGATGACGAGGGAGGCGGAGGCGCGGAGGTCGCTGGCCATCACGGGGGCGCCGACGAGCTCTCGCACCCCGGTGGCGACGACCGTCGAGCCCTGGCGGATGAGCTGGGCGCCCATGCGGGTGAGCTCGGCGACATGCAGGAATCGCTGGGGGTAGATGCGCTCGGTGATGATGCTGTTCCCGTCGGCGAGGGACAGCAAGGCCATGATCTGGGCCTGAAGGTCGGTCGGGAAACCGGGGTGCGGCTGCGTGACGACCTCGACCGGATCGAGCCGGCGGGCGCTGGCGACGCGGATCGTCTCGCGCAGGCGGTTGGGCCGCTTGCAGTCATCGGGCGGCAGCTCCATTTCGACGCCGATTTCCTTCAGCCGGTCGAACGTGGAGGTGAGCGCATCGACGGGGCAATTCTCCAACACCACATCGCCGTTGGTGACCGCGGCGGCCATGACGTAGGTGCCCGCTTCGATGCGGTCGGCCACCACGGGGTGGGTGCAGCCGCGCAGTCGCTCGACGCCCTGGATGCGGATTTTGCGGGTGCCGTGGCCTTCAATCTTCGCGCCCATCCTGATGAGCATTTCGGCCAGATCGGGAATTTCAGGCTCTTGCGCGGCGTTTTCCAGAACGGTTTCGCCCTCGGCCAGCGTGGCCGCCATCAGGAAGTTCTCGGTTCCCGTCACCGTCACCATGTCGGTGGCGATGCGCGCGCCCTTCAGGCGCGTGCGGCCTGCGGGCAAGCTGGCCACCATGTAGCCGTGCTCGACCTCGATGGTCGCCCCCATGGCTTGCAGCCCCTTGATGTGCTGGTCCACCGG
>DOJA01000113.1 GCA_003511945.1 Phycisphaerales bacterium
GGGGGGATCTGTCGAGCCCCGCTCCGCGCCCGGACGATGCTCCCCTAGAATCCCTTCCAGTTCGGCCGAAGGCGGGCACCCCCGCCTCCCCCCCGCGGGGAGGGCGCTCCCCGGTTCCGGTCGGACGGGGGAGCAGAACCGGACCTTCTTCGCACCATCAAAGGACGGGCCGCGCGGCTCGCACAGACATGACACCGTCGCCCAAAGCGATCCGCCCCGCGGTCAACGGCTGGAACGCCGACTTCCTCGAAGCCCAGTACCACGCCTGGAAGGCCGACCCCGGCGCCGTCGCCGAGGATCTTCGACAGTTCTTCCTGGGCTTCGACCTCGCCGCCGCGGCACCCTTGGGGGGACGCCTCGCCTCCAACGGATCCGCCGCCCTCCACCCGCTGGCGGCCCCCGCGCCCGGTCGGGCCGCGGAGGACCGTGCGCAATCGGCGGTCTCCAACCTCATCGCCGCCTACCGGCGCTTCGGGCACCTCTGCGCCGCGATCGACCCCTTCGGGCGCGAACGGCCCGGGCCCGACGAACTCACGCCCCAGCACCACGGGCTGCGCGAGTCCGACCTCGAGCGCACCTTTGACGCCGGCTCCCTCTCGCCCGACGGCTCGCCCCTGCGGCTGCGGGACATCCTCGACATCCTCGACGCCACCTACTGCCGCTCCGTCGGGGTCGAGTACACCCACATCACCAGCAACGAAGAGCGCACCTGGCTCGGCGAGCGGATGGAGTCCGAGCGGAACACCCCCTCGTTCGACAAGGGCACCCGCGCCCACATCCTCTACCAGCTCCACCGCGCCGAGCTCTTCGAAAAGTTCTGCGGCAAGCGCTACCCCGGGGTCAAGCGCTTCTCCCTCGAAGGGGGCGACTCGCTCATCCCCATGCTCGACGCCATGATCGAACTCGCCGGCGAGCACGGCGTGATCGAGGTCGTCATGGGCATGTCCCACCGCGGGCGCCTGAATGTCCTCACCAACATCGTGGGCAAGACCTACGAGGAGATCTTCACCGAGTTCGAGGACGCCTGGGCCGAGGACGCCGCCCTGGGCGGGGGCGATGTGAAGTACCACCGGGGCTACTCCGCCGCCCGCGTGCTCCGCTCGGGCAAGCATGTCTGGGTGTGCATGGCCAGCAACCCCAGCCACCTGGAGGCCGTCTGCCCGGTCGTGCTCGGGCGTTGTCGGGCCAAGCAGCGCCTCTCGGGCGACGCCGCCCGCAACCACCATGTCCCCGTGCTGATCCACGGCGACGCCGCCGTCATCGGGCAGGGCGTCGTCGCGGAGACCCTGAACCTCAGCCAGCTCCGCGGCTACCGCGTCGGCGGCACCGTCCACTTCGTCGTCAACAACCTCATCGGCTTCACCACCGGCGAGGAGGACGCCCGCTCCACCCGCTACTGCACCGACCTGGCCAAGGCGATCGACGCCCCGGTGTTCCATGTGAACGCCGAGGACCCCGACGCCTGCGTGTTCGTCGCGCGCCTGGCCTTCGAGTACCGCATGCGATTCAACAAGGATGTCTTCATCGACCTCGTCTGCTACCGGCGCCACGGGCACAACGAGACCGACGAGGCCATGTTCACCCAGCCACTGCTCTACGAGCAGATCAGGAAGATGCCCACCGTCCTGTCCTCGTACGCCGAGCGCCTCACGCGCGAGAAGGTCATCCCCCAGGAGGACCTCGAACGCCTGCGCCGGAGCACCGACGAGGGGCTCGACCGCGCCTACGAGAAGACCAAGAAGACCCCCGTCGACCCCACCCCCGCCCCCGGGCACCGGCGCTGGGAGGGTCTCACCGACCGCTACTCGTTCGATCCGATCGAAACCGGCGTCAAGAAGGGCGTGCTCGACGAGATCGCCCGCGCCCTCAGCCGCTGGCCCGAGTCGTTCACGCCCCACAGGAAGCTCGTGACCATCCTCCAGGAGCGCACCCAGAGCGTCCTTGAAGACAAGCCCATCGACTGGGGCACGGGCGAGGCCCTCGCCTTCGGCTCACTCCTGTGCGAGGGCACCCTCGTCCGCCTCACCGGGCAGGACTGCCGGCGCGGCACATTCAGCCACCGCCACGCCGCCCTGCGCGACATGAACGACGCCTCGATCCATGTCCCGCTCAACCACATCCGCGAGGCCGGAGTCCCCGGCGACCCCGACCTCGCCCCCGGCACCCGCAACGACAAGGGCGTCACCCGCCAGGCCCTGCTCAAGGTCTACGACAGCCCGCTCAGCGAGTTCGCCTGCCTCGGGTTCGAGTACGGCTTCTCCCTCGCCTCTCCCGAGCCCCTCGTGCTGTGGGAGGCCCAGTTCGGCGACTTCGCCAACGGCGCCCAGGTCGTCATCGACCAGTTCATCGCCTCCGCCGAGGCCAAGTGGCAGCGATGGTCCGGGCTCACCCTCCTGCTCCCCCACGGCTACGAGGGCCAGGGCCCGGAGCACTCCTCCGCGCGCATCGAGCGGTTCCTGCAACTCTGCGGGCGCGACAACATCCAGCTCGTCCACCCCACGACCGCCGCCCAGTACTTCCACCTCCTGAGGCGCCAGGTCCGGCGCACGGTGCGCAAGCCGCTGATCGTCTTCACCCCCAAGAGTCTGCTCCGCAGCCCGCTGGCCTCGAGCCGCGTGTCGGAGATGACCTCCGGCCATTTCCAGGAGATCCTCGACGACCCCGCGCTCGCCACCAACCCCGGCGCCCGCAAGAAGGTCCAGCGCCTGATCCTGTGCTCGGGCAAGGTCTACTTCGATCTGGTCGATCGCCGAGCCGCGGCCCAGCGCGCCGACCTGGCCATCGTCCGGGTCGAGCAGCTGTACCCGCTGCACACCGATCTCCTCAAGACCGTCATCGAGCGCTACCCCGCCGCGACCGAGCTGCTGTGGGTGCAGGAAGAGCCGCAGAACCAGGGCGCGTGGGCGCACATGTCGCTGTGGTTGCGTGAATCCATGAACCTCGACCCGCGTTTCGTCGGACGCCCCGCCAGCGCCAGCCCCGCGACGGGCAGCCCCAAGAAGCACGCCGAGCAGTTGAACGCCTTCCTGACCGAGGCCGTCGGCCCGGTCAAGGCGTGACCGGCATCGGGGTGCACCGGGGTACACTCTTCCCCCCGGGCCATCGCGCGACCCCGCGCCCGGGCAATGCCGCGTCCCCAGGAGCCGCCATGGCCACCTCGATCGTGATCCCCGCCCTCGGCGAGTCCATCTCCGAAGCCGTCGTCTCGCAGTGGCTCAAGCCCGACGGCTCGTTCGTGAAGCGCGACGAAGAGGTCGTCGAGCTCGAGACCGACAAGGTCACCATGCCCCTCCCCTCGCCCGCCGAGGGCGTGCTCCGTCACACCGTGAAGCAGGGCGCCACGGTCGCGGTGGGGGGGGTGCTGGGGAACATCGAGGAGGGCGCCGCTCCCCCCGGCGCCGCCGTCGCCCACGCGGCCCCGTCCGTCGCATCGGTCGCCGAGCCCAAGGCCACCGCCCACCCCGCGCCCCACGACGCCGACGATGTCCGATCGACCCCGCTCGCCCGCAAGCTCGCCCTCGAGCACGGCGTGGACCTCGCCCGCGTCACCGGCACCGGCCCGGGCGGACGCATCCGCGAGCAGGACATCCTCGCGCTGGTCAAGCACGCCCCCAACGGCGCCGCCGCGGCACCACCTTCTTCTTCTTCTTCTTCTTATCCTCCTCCTCCTGCTCTTCTCTCCGGTGGCACGGGCGGCCCGCCCGTGTCTACCCCTTCTTCTACTTCCTCATCCCCCCGCCCCATCCGGCGCGAGCGCATGAGCCCCCTTCGCCAGCGCATCGCCGTCCGGCTCGTCGAAGCCCAGCACACCGCCGCCATGCTGACCACCTTCAACGAGTGCGACATGTCCGCCGTCTCGGACCTCCGCGCCCGCCACAAGGACGCCTTCGAGAAGAAGCACGGCGTGAAACTCGGCTTCATGTCCTTCTTCGTCCGCGCCTGCGTCAGCGCTCTGCAGCGCGTCCCCGCGGTCAACGCCTCCATCGTCGAGGGACCGGGCGGGCCGGAGGTCGAGCACCACGGGTACTGCGACATCGCTGTCGCCGTCGGCACCGAGAAGGGGCTGGTCGTGCCCGTCCTGCGCGACTGTCAGGCGCTCTCCTTCGCGGGCGTTGAGGCGGGCATCAACACCCTCGCGTCCAAGGCCCGCGACGGCAAGCTCACTCTTGACGACATGCAGGGCGGCACCTTCACCATCTCCAACGGCGGGGTCTACGGCTCGATGCTCAGCACCCCCATCCTCAACCCGCCCCAGTCGGGCATCCTGGGCATGCACAACATCATCCGGCGCCCGGTCGAGAACCCCGCCAGGCCCGGCTCGGGCGAGGTGGTGGTGCGCCCGATGATGTACCTCGCCCTCTCCTACGACCACCGCATCGTCGACGGCCAGGGCGCGGTGAGCTTCCTCAAGCATGTGAAGGAGTGCATCGAGAGCCCGGAGCGCCTGCTGCTGGAGGTGTGACCCTTACCCCAGCCCGCGCTCCCTGATCGAAACCACCTTCGTCTTCGTCTGGTCCAACCCCTCACTCGGGCCCTTGCCGCTTCTCTGCGGCGGGCCGGAGAACGACGCCGCTCCGTCGGTGATCCACGCCAGCGGCACGCCCCCCTCACCGGCCCCGCCCAGGGGGGACACGACCACCTCGAGTTCCCCCGCCTCCACGCGATCGATCACGCGCTCCAGCGCCTGCCCGACCATGCTGCCCCGCCGGGAGTCCGCCCCGGCGCTCATGTCGCCCCACGAGCGCGCGTGCCCGGCCCCGAACCTCGACTGGCCCCAGCGCAGCAGCACCCGCTCGACATCCGCGTTGCCCGTCCAGGCGACCAGCCACCCGACGCTCGAATCGATCGCCGTGTCCTCCAGCCAGCGCAGGTCGGTCGCGTCGCCCTGGAACGCGCGGAGCCCCGCCTCCCGCGCGTCCGCGATGCGCCCGGGGTTCGAGTCCGCCACGCGCACGGGAACCCCTGCTCCCGCCAGCGCCCGGGCGAACGCCCGCCCCAGCGCGTGCATGCCGATGATGACCACCCCCGTGGGCGCGGTCACGCGCACGCGCAGCGCGGAACCCAGCGGGCCGGAGAAGACGCTCGCCAGCGTCACCGTCACCACGATGGTCAGCAGCATGAGCTGCTCAATGGCCCGCCCCTGTTCGACCAGGATGGCTCCCAGCGCCGCGTTGGTCTCCGTCCCGCCCGTCTCCGATTCAGCGACGACCATCGCCCCGCCCACCGACTCGAACTGCGCCGCGACCAGCGCCGCCACCGACGCCGCCACGATCCCCCTCGGCGCCGTCAGGGCCGCGAACACCCGTTCACGCCCCCCGAGCGACGATCCGCGCGTCGCCAGCGCCACGCCGATCGGACGCACGATCAGCACGAGCACGCCGACGAACGCGCCGTGGCGCCAGTCGACATCCATGAGCGAGCGCGTGTCGAACCCCGACGCCAGCAGCACGAACAGCATCCCCACGAGGATCGTCGACACCTGCTCCATGAACTGCTTCAGCTCGCTGGCGCCCGGGAACTTCGTGTTCGCCAGGATGATGGCGCCGATCGCCGCGGCCACCAGCCCCGCCTCCTCCGCCATCGCCTCGCCCGCGCCGACGCTGAGCATGCACGCCGCCGCCGCGAACAGACTCAGCTGCTTCGGGTCCGGGTGCGATCGGCGGGTGAGCCAGCCCGCCGCCGCCCGGGCCCCCACGCCCGCGAGCACGCCCGCCAGCGCGCCGGCCAGCACCGGCTGGGCGATCTTCCACACCATCTCTCCGCCCGAGGCCTCCTGCCCCCGCAGGTAACCCAGCACGACATCGAGCGCAAACACGGTCGCCAGCACGCCGATCGGGTCAACGAGCACCGCCTCCGCCGAGAGCGCGGTGTGGAGCGCCGGCTTCAGTCTCACCCGCCGGAGGATCGGCTGCACCACCGTCGGCCCGGTGACGATGAGCGCCGCGCCCAGCACGACCGCCCCCGACCAGTGCAGCCCCGCGATCAGCCACGCCGCCAGCGAAGCCCCGATCCACATCGCCAGCGCGCCGACCGTCAGCAGTCCGCGCACCGCACGCGGCGCCCTGCCCAGCTCCTCACGGTCCAGGTGCAGCCCGCCCTCGAACACCAGCAGCCCGATCGCGATGGCGATCAGCGCGTCCAGGCCCGCTCCCAGAGACACCCCGTCGACGAGCCCCAGCCCGCCCGGCCCCAGCGCGATCCCCGTCAGCAGGAGGGGAAGGACGGCCGGCTGCCTCCACCGCGCGCACAGCAGACTCACCGCCGCCCCGATGCCCACCGCCAGCGCCAGCGACGGCGCCCCCGAGGGCGTCACGGCCCGCGCTCCCCGCCGCCAACCCGCCCGCGCAGCAACTCATCCAGCAACCCCGCGCACGCCGACGCCACCATCTCGTACACCGCCTCGAAGCCCTCCTCGCCCCCCTCGCCCCCCTCGCCCCCCACATAGGGGTCGGGCACCGCCAGCCCGGGATCGTCCGGCGCGAGGTGCGCCAGCGCCGGGTCGAACGAGCGGAGCAGCCGCAGCCGCGCCGCGGGCGCGCCCGCGCGACGCAGGTGGCGCGCGTTCGAGTGGTCCATCGCGATCAACCATTCGAACCGCTGGAAGTCCTCCGGCGCCACCACCTGCCTCGCGCGGCTCACCAGCGTGACCCCGTGGCGACGCGCCGACGCCTCCGTCCGCGGGTCCGGCGGGCTCCCCGCGTGCCACCCCCCGGTCCCCGCGGAGTCCACCTCGAACCCGTCCGCCACGCCCCGCGCCCGCGCCAGGTGCAGGAACACCCCCTCCGCCAGCGGCGAGCGGCAGATGTTCCCCAGGCACACAAACAGAATCGTCGTCCGCTCGCGCATCACGCCGCCGATCCTACCTCCCTGCGCCCCGCGGGCGCGATACGCTCCCGCCATGCCCCCGATCCCCGCCCAGTCGGACCCCGGCACGAGCGACGGGCTGAACCCGGCCCAGCGCCGGGCCGCGGAGTTCGATGGGGGTCCGCTGATCGTCCTCGCCGGCCCGGGCACGGGGAAGACCCGCGTCATCGTCGCACGGATCGAGCGCCTCCTTCGCGACGGCGCCGAGCCGGAGTCGATCCTCGCGCTCTCGTTCAGCCGCAAGGCCGCCGCGCACATGCGCGACAAGGCCGCCGAACGGGTGGGCGCCCGCACCGCCGAGCGGCTCAACGCCTCGACCTTCCACGCCTTCGGCAGCACGATGCTGGCACGGTTCGGCGACCTGCTCGGGCTGCGCCGTCAGCGCACGCTGATGGACTCCGCTCAGACCCGGCGCCTCCTCCGCCGCCTCGTGCGCGAGCACGACCTGTTCCGCCACCACCAGGCCCGCGGGCGCGACGGCGTGCTCGACGACGCCGGTGCGTTCATCTCCCTCTGCCGCCAGTGGGCCAGAACCCCCGCCGACGCCCTCGCCCACGCCGACCGCTGGACGCGCTCGCTCGCGGACACCGACCTCGCCGCGGACGAGCGCGCCGCGCAGCGCTCCCGCCTGAACGACTTCCGCGACCGCGCCCGGCTCTATGACCTCTTCGCCCGCGCCTGCATCGACGAGGGGCTGGTCACCTACGACGACTTCCTCGCCCTCCCCTTGCGCCTGCTGAGCGAGCACCCAGCGCCCGGCGCCATCCTGCGATCGGAGATCCGCCACATCCTCGTCGACGAGTACCAGGATGTGAACCGCGCCCAGATCGAACTCCTTAAGCACCTGGCGCCCCCCGCCGCGGGGGGGGGATCATCGCCCGGGCCGGACCTGTGCGTCGTGGGCGACGACGATCAGGCCATCTACGCCTTCCGCGGCTCCGACCCCGGCGCCTTCAACGAGTTCCGCGCCGTCTGGCCGCACGCTGCTGTCGTCGCTCTGACCGACAACTACCGCAACTCCCGCGCCGTCGCCGCCGTTGCCGGCGCGATCATCGCCCGCTGCGATCAGCGCGTCGAGCCCGACAAGGTCATCAACCCCGTAGGGGAGGACGGGCTCGGCGCGCCCGAGGGCGCTGTCGAGGGCGTCATCCTCGCCGGCGACCGCGAGGCCGGCGTGGTCGTCGCCTCTCTCGTGCGCCTCATCCGCAGGGACGACCCGGAACGCGGGCCGTCGATCGGCGTGCTCGCCGGCGCCAACTCCCACGCGCAAAGCGTCGCCGCCGCGCTGGAGCGGGCCGAGATCCCCGCCTCCCTCCTCGCGAGGCGCACCCCACTCGACGATCCCGCGGTGCAGGACCTGCTCGCGTGGATCAGCGTGCTCACCGCGCCGGTCCTGGATCCCCCCGTCACCGCGGTGGAGCGCCTGCTCGCGCGCCCGCCCTTTTCCGTGCCGGCGGAGGACGCCGCCCGCTGGGCGCAGTCGTTCAGGCGGGAACGGTCCCTCGCCGAGGACGCGCAGCCGCCATCGTTCATCGACTGGCTCCGCGCCGCGCACACGGACGACCCCTCCGTGGCCCGGTTCCTCTCTTTGCTCGACGACTTCCGCGCCCTCGCCGGGCACGCCCCCGCCGACCGCGTGATCGACGCCATCGTCCGCGACGCCGAGCTCGTCCACGCCGAGATACTCGACCCCCGCGGGCGGGCCGACCGCATCGCCACTCTCGTGCAGGTGCTCCGCTTCGTGCGCTCCCGCCAGCCGTTCCTTGATCCCCCGGGCGGGCTCCACGCCTGGACCGCCTACTACCACGACCTCCACAGCGACGAGCGGCAGTTCGCGCTCCGCTCGAGCGAAGACCTCGACGAGCCCTCGGACGACGACGCCCCCGCAGCGCCCGGCTCGCCGGTTGGACCGAGCGTCGTCCAGGTGCTCACCGCCCACGCGGCCAAGGGGCTGGAGTTCGATGTGGTCATCCTCGTCCGCTGCCGCTCGGGCGGGTTCCCGCCCAAGCGCCGCGCCGATCACCGCGGCGACCTCGCCCCCGACGAGTTCCTCGCCGCGCCCCGCGCCGATCAGGACGAGGAGCACCGACGGATCTTCTATGTCGCCTGCACCCGCGCCCGCCGGCGTCTGGTCCTCCTCGCCAAGGCCAAGGCAAAGACCAAGCTGCGCCCCGGCGACGCCTCCGACTACTTCAACGAACTCACCCTGGGCGATCCCCCGCTGGTGCGGGTCGTCCACCAGGGCGCCGACCTGATCGACCGCGCCGGGCTCACCCCGGACGACGACCGCCCTCTCGATGACGACGCCCCCGTCGAGCGCGCCAGCTCGGCACGCCTCATCGACGACGAGGCGGCCCGGGTGCGCCGTTCCGTCTACGCCGCCCTGCACGACGCCTCCGACCCCCGCGCGCACGCCGATCCCCCCGCCCGCGTCGCGATCCACGAGCGCCTCGCCCACGCCGCCGACGCGCTCTCCGCCCTCGCACTCCTCCGCGCCGGAGCCGATCTGCCCGCCGACCTCCCCGAGCCCTTCGCCGCCCGGCTCCGCGCCGTGCGCGACGCCGCCCGCAGCGCGGCCAGCCCCGTCCCCTTCACCCACCCCGTCCCCGGCCCGCTCGACCTCTCCTACTCCTCGGTCGAGCTCTACGGCCGCTGCCCGAGGTGCTGGTACGCGCGCCATGTGCTCAAACTCGAAGAACCCCGGTCCGAGGCCCTCGAAGCCGGCACAGTGCTGCACGCCGCCCTCGAAGAGTTTTTCAATACCTGGCGCCGCGCCGACGCCGAGGGGCGCGCCCTCCCGGGCGCCGACTCGCTCGAAGCCATCGTCCGCCGCGTGTGTCGCGAGCAGTGCCCGCCCGCGCAGCCGCTCGACCCCGAGAGCGTCCGCACGGCCGTCGCCCAGGCCCGCCACGCCCTCGAATCACTCCACGACCCCGCGGACAACATCCTCCACATCGAGCAGCGGATCGCCTTCCCCTGGCCCGACCCCGACGGACTCCCCGCGCACAGGTTCACCGCCAAGGTCGACCGCATCGACCAGCGCCCCGACGGCTCGTTCCGCATCATCGACTACAAGACCGGCCACGCCGGCAAGGACCTGCTGAACCCAGGCCCGGACGACCTGCAACTGGCGCTCTACGCCATCGCCCTGGACGCGCTCCTCCGCTCCGACCCGCGGGAGCCCGCGCCGATCCCCGCCGAGTCCCCCCACGCGGGCGCCGCGGAGTACTGGCTCCTCGCCACCGCCCAGCGCGGCCAGATCGACCTCAAGCGCCTTGACCTCTTGAAAGCCGCAAAGACCGTCGATCGCGCCATCCGCGGCATCCGCTCCGGAGAGTTCCCGCGCGGAAAGCAAAATGAGTGCCGCGGGCTCTGCCACCCGCTACCGGACGACCGCTGACACCCCCGCCTCGTTCAGCACCCGCTCCGCGTACGACTGCATCGCGTCCCGCAACTGCTCGAACGACTCCAGCACATACAGGATCGGCTGGTAGTGGTCGATCTCGAAGGAGGTCTCGCACACCCGTTCCAGCTCGAACGGGCGCCGGTCCACCTCCGGGCTCTCCAGCGCGTGGTGCCCCTCCCCTTCGGAGGAGATGAGCCCGCTGCCGTAGAGCTTCAGACGCCCCCCCTCGCGGATGAGCCCGAACTCCACCGTGAACCAGAAGAGCCGCGCCAGGCGGGTGGTGTGCTCCGGGTTGTTCGTGTGGAGCGCCGCCTGCCCGTAGGTCTGCAGGAAGTCCGCGAACACCGGGTCGGCGTGCAAGGGCACATGCCCGAAGACATCGTGGATGATGTCCGGCTCGGGCAGGTAGTCCATGTGCGACCGGGGGCGCACGGTCACGGTCGTGGGGAACTGGCGCTGCGCCAGGAAGGCGAAGAAGCACTTGGGGGGCAGGTAGCCCGGCACGCCGTGCGACGACCACCCCGTCAGCTTCAGCAGGCGCTCGTTGATCTCCGACAGGCGCGCGACGCGATCAGGGCGCAGGTTGATCAGGCGGCTCCCGTTCAGGAACACCTCGCTGCCGTACTCGCTCAGCTGCTCCATGCGCTTGCGGAAGATGGTCCCCCAGACCTCGTGGTCCCCGGGGGTGTACTTCTCGTACCGCTGGGTGATCTTCATCGGCTCGATGTCGATCCGCTCGGGCGACAGGTTCTCCGATGCGTCGGCGTGCGCCTGCGCGTCCCGCGCCTCGTCGGAATCGATGACCGGAGAATAGATCGGACCCTTGCCCATCATCGCCATGTGCCGGGCTCCTGCGGCGCGCCCGCGCGAAGGTTGCGCGAAAACCCCATCGGGCGCTCGTCGTCTCAAAAAGTATAGCCGTCTCCTCATTGACACCACGCCGCGCGGACGCCACTGTCCACGCGGAGCGCTCGCCCCGACCGCCGCGCTCACGCGCCGATGAAACCCCTCTACGACGATCGCGCCGACGCCGGCCGCCACCTGGCGGCCCTCCTCCGCGGGCGCCGGTTCGTCCGCCCCCTGGTCCTGGGCGTTCCCAGGGGCGGCGTTCCCGTCGCCCGCGAGATCGCCCTCGCCCTGAACGCCGAGCTCGATGTCCTGCTCGTCCACAAACTCAGCCACCCTCGCAACCCCGAACTCGCGATCGGCGCCGTCGGCGAGGGAGGCGTGCGCTGGCTCGCGGGTTCCGGGGGTTCCGGGGGCGTCACCCCCGCGGAGATCGAGCGCGAGTCCGCCCGGCGCGCGCGAGAGATCGAACTCCGCGCCGCCGCCTACCGCACCATCCGGCGCCCCGCCGACGCCCGGGGGCGCGACATCATCCTGACCGACGACGGCGCCGCCACCGGCGCGACTCTGCGCGCCGGGGTCATGCTCCTGCGCGCGCGCCACGCCGGGCTGGTGGTCGTCGCGGTCCCGATCGCCTCCGTCGAGGCCGCCCGGGCGCTCAAGGAAGCCGCCGACGACTTCGTCTGCCCCCGAGTCACCGACGACTTCAGCGCCGTCGCCGAGTTCTACCGCGACTTCACGCCCACGACCGACGACCAGGTCGAGCGGATCCTCCGCGCCGCTCCCAGCATCGTCATCAATCCCGTCGTCCGCCCGCGGCCTCCATCTGGCGTCTGAACCCCAGCAGCACCCCCAGACGGTGCAGCACGAACGACATGGGCACCGCAACCACCCCCGTGTACGCCGCCGACGCCAGCCGCGGCCACAGCTCCGACGCGGCGCTCCCGAACACCAGACCGTCGTACGACGATCGCACCCGCAGCAGCGCCACCACGATGGCCGACGCCACCGTCCCCGCGATCGCCGCCAGGATGCCCGCCGTGATCGGGTGACGCCTGAACATCATCGTTCGGCACGACAGCACCGCGTACGCGCCCCCGGCGCACCCCAGCGCCCACGGGCCAACGATCACCGCCGTCTCCCCGTCGGTCGTCGGCACCTGGTGCACCAGGTCCATCAGCACGCCCAGCACCAGCGCCGCGCCCAGCAGCGCCGTCGGGCGCGCCCACAGCGAAACGAACACCACGAGCACCATCAGAAAACTCGGGGCGATCCCCCCGGTGCCGATCTGGAACGCGTCCCGAAGGCCCACCTCCATGCCCAGGACCACCCACGCGACCAGCGCGAACACCAGCCAGTTCATGGGCGCCCCTCCCCACCCGCGGCGTCCGCGTCCGACTCCTGCGTCGCAATCCGCAGCACCACGCTCCGCACCCGCGCGGGCTCGAAGTCCGGGCGCACCACCACCCGCCGGAACAGAGGCCTGTCCGTCTCCTCCACGCGGATCACCCGCCCCACGATCAGCCGCTGCGCGCTCGTCGGCCAGTGCGCATCGTCCAGGAACGCCAGGTCCCCGCGGCTCACGCGCTCGGCGCCCACCGCCCCAAGGTCCCCCGCCAGCGTCCCGTCGCCCACCGGCTCCAGCTGGCACCGCGGCGCCCCTTCCATGCGCTCCGGGGTCACCTCCCCATCGGGGATGAGCAGCGCCTCGACGAACCGGGGCGACAGCCGCCGGTCGGTGATGAGCTGCACCGTGCTGACCATCGACTCCACCCGGCTCACCCGCCCGACCAGGTGCTGGGGCTCGCTCACCGCCACCGCCACTGTCGCTGTCGTCACCCCGTGCGCCCGCCCGCGCGACACCTCGATCGTCCCCGCCCCGGGGTCCGCGCCCACCCGCGACGCCTCCAGCCGGCGCACCGAGGCCAGCGAGCCGTACGACTCACCATCCTGCAGCGCCCGCACGGTCTCGCGCAGCTGCGCGTTCTCCTGCTCCGCCCGCAGGTACGCGCCGCGGTAGTAGTCCCGCTGCCGGCGCAGGTCGGCGAGTTCCGGCCCGTCCTCGCCCCCGCCCCCACTCCGGACCCGCCCCGGGCGCAGCCACCCCGAGAGCGCCGACATCGGACCCGACACCGGCGCCGCCACCGTCATCACCGGGTCGCGCAGCCACCCCGCCCAGCGGGTGAACCGCTGGGGAAGCAGCGCGAACAGCAGCATCAGGCCCAGAGCCAGCGTGACCGTCGCGCGGGGGCTCAGCGTGCGTCGTGCCATGGTCCGAGGGGCGGGCGGGGGCGTGTTCGCCTACGCCGCGCTGT
>DOJA01000194.1:0-1105 GCA_003511945.1 Phycisphaerales bacterium
ACCGCCGGCAAGAAGATCGCGGGCGTCAAGGCGCTGATCGATAAGGGTGAGATGGACTTCACCGCCGCCGCGATCCGCTATTCCGACGCCCCCAACGCGCTGCANGGCGGCGACCTGGGCTGGCGCGGCCTCAACGAAATCCCCAATCTGTTCACCCGTCTGGTGCAGAACATGAAGGATGGCGACATCAGCCAACCGATCCGCGGCCCGGCTGGCTTCCAGTTGATCCATCTGATAGAATCGCGCGAGACCGGACGCTCCACCATCACCGAGTTCCATGCGCGACTCCTGATGATCCGCATGTCCGAAGTGATCTCGTCCGAGCAGGCCAAGGCCAAGCTGGAGAACCTGCGCATCCGCGTGTTGAAGGGCGAATCGTTCGAGAAGCTGGCGCGCGAATCATCCGAAGACACCGCCACCCGCGACGCCGGCGGCGACATGGGCTGGTTCCAGCAGAACGCCTGGGGCGGCGGCGTGGCGCAGCAGATCGTCGCGCTCAAGGACGGCGAGGTGTCGCCGGTGTTTCAGAGCGACGCCGGCTGGCACATGATCCAGCGCATCGCCCGCCGCGAACAGGACGTCACCGACGAATCGCGCCGCAATCAGGCGCGCGAGGTGATCGCACGGCGCAAGGGCGAAGAAGAATATGAGCGCTTCCTGCGCCAGATGCGCTCGGAAGCGTTCATCGACGTGCGCATCAAAGTCTCCTGAGTCGTGAAACCGCTGGCCTTGGTCCCCGGCGAACCGGCTGGCGTCGGGCCGGAATTGTGCGTGCGCCTGGCGCACACCACACACGCCCCGCACCTGCTGGCATTCGCCGATCCGCGCACGCTGTTGCAAGCGGCTGAAGCGATCGGATTGCCGCTGCGCATCCTTGCACCCGATGCCATGGCCGAACCCGGCGCGCTGGCGTTGCAGCCGGTGCCACAGGCATTGGCGAGCACCTTCGGCAAGCCCGATCCGCGCAATGCCGCCGCGGTATACGACGCCCTGCAGCTCGCCGCGACCGCCTGCGGCGAAGGCCGCTGCGTCGGCCTGGTGACCGGCCCGGTCCACAAGGCCACGCTGAACGACGCCGGGATCGCCTACACCGGCACCACCGAAC
>DOJA01000194.1:1179-7908 GCA_003511945.1 Phycisphaerales bacterium
TGGCGCAATGGGCGCATTGCGACGTCGTAATGATGTTGGCGCGCGTGGGGCTGCGCGTTGCCCTGGTCACCACCCACCTGCCGCTGCGCGCAGTCGCCGATGCCATCACCGTGGCGCGCCTGACCCGCGTCATCGAGGTGCTGCACGGCGACCTGCAGCGCCGCTTCGGGATCGCCGCGCCGCGCATCGCAGTGCTGGGCCTGAACCCGCACGCCGGTGAAGACGGGCATCTGGGGCGCGAGGAAATCGAGATCATCACGCCGGTGCTGCAACGCCTGCGCGCGCAGGGCATGGACCTGCGCGGCCCGCTGCCTGCGGACAGCGCGTTTTTGCCCGGGCAGCGCGCGCAGGTCGACGCGATCCTGGCGATGTACCACGACCAGGGACTGATCCCGGTGAAACTGCTCGCCTTCGACCGCGCGGTGAACACCACGGTTGGGCTCCCGGTGGTGCGCACCAGCCCCGACCACGGGACGGCGTTCGACATCGCGGGCAAGAACCTGGCCGACCCGGGCTCGATGCGAGCGGCGATCGAACTGGCGCTGGATCTGTGCACGAACGGCGCTCCCGCAGGCGCCTGAAGCGGGTCACCCGGAGAACCGGTGGCGCACGATCGCCCACAGTGCGCGCCCGCCGTCGGTCCAGCGGATCTTCTTCCCCTCCGCGTAGGTCCGCCCGGCGTACGAGACGGGCACCTCGAAGATCCGCAGCGGGCGCTCGCCCAGCGGGTGCGTCGGGTCGGGCAGGCGGAGCCGCGCCAGGCGGGCGATGATCTCCGGCTCGATCGCGAAGGAGTCCTCCATGAGCCGCAGGCCGCGAGCGACTTCCCCGGTGAACGCCTTCGTGCAGCACTCGATGTCCGACAGGTTCAGGTTGGTGAGCGCGTTGGAGAGCACCGTCAGGGCCCGGTTGGCGACCGCGTGCCAGTAGTACAGCACCCGGTGGGCCGTCCCGCCCCGGAAGCGCGAGCCGATGACCGCGTCGGCCCGCCCGTCCAGCAGCGGGGCCAGCACCGCCGAATGATCGGCGGGGTCGTACTCCAGGTCGGCGTCGTGGATCAGAACCAGGTCCGCACCCCGGGCGCCCTCTGACCCGAGCGCCGTGCGCACCGCGGCGCCCTTGCCCCGGTTGGAGGGGTGACGCAGCACCGTCAGCGTCGGCCGGCGCTCGGCCAGCGCGAGCAGCAACGGCGCGGAGCCGTCGGTGGAGCCGTCGTCCACGGCGATCACCCGTCGCTCGACCCCCTGCGGCGCGGGCGCGTCGAGCAGGCGCTCGACGGCGCGGACCACGGTGGGGGCCTCGTTGAACACCGGGATCAGGACGGCCAGAATGGGCACGGGCACAGCGTAGCGGCTGGTACGATGAGAGCCCGGAGGAGCGATGCTCACTCGGTTGATCGACCGCTGCTTCCCGGGCCTTCACGCCCTACCCGATGCGTCCACGCGTGGCTGGGTGTTGTTTCGCACTGCTCTCATATTCGTTTCGCATTGGCACGACTTGAGCCTTTGGACGTCACGCTGGTCGGCACGAGCGAAGTTCTGGGTCACCGTCGCCGTTCCACTGTGCATTCTCGCGGGAGTGATCCTGGCGATGCCGCGACCTCCGACG
Organism: Phycisphaerales bacterium; assembly: GCA_003511945.1. Taxonomy (GTDB): domain Bacteria; phylum Planctomycetota; class Phycisphaerae; order Phycisphaerales; family UBA1924; genus UBA11155. Next base: position 2,788 of record DOJA01000194.1, read on the forward strand.
GGCGCGCGCCCATCGAGTTTATTGACATATCTGTTGTTGATCGTGCCGCTTGTCCCGTTCTTCCTAGTCTGGCCGTGGGATCAGTTCCGTCGACTCCAACAACAGGTGCGCCTAGCCGTCATCGGGCTGGGTTATCCCTTGTGCTTCCGCTGCGGCGGATCGCGCCCCGCCGATGCGGAAAGCGCGTGCCCGGCGTGCGGCGCCGCCAGCCCGCGCTACCATCCGACCCCGGGCTCGGTCGTGTTCGATGATCTGTGCGAGATGCCCGAACTGCTCCTGTTCGATTCAGAGAATGAGGCCCTGAAAGAGTACCGTTCCATAGAACTCTCCCTCGGCTGGTTCTGGATGTTCCGTGCGCCTCTGCTCCTGGTGATTGCTGGCGGGCTCTCTTTCATCGGTGTGTTGGTGTGGACCGGCAATATCCCCCGCCGAGTGCCCGCGTGGCTCGCGCACGGAATCACATTTTTCATCACGATGATCGCCTTCTCGATCCCCCCGATCTACCTGCTCGCGTGGTCCCGCAGGATGCGTGCAGGCATCATCGATCGCCTTGTCTTGCTCGGACGCTGCTCGCACCCCGGGCACCTTTGCGGGGCGTGCGGCCACGACCTCGCCGGTTTGGTGCTTCCCCGCTGCCCGGCCTGCGACGCCGCGCTCCCGCACGCGTCGCGTGCAGACGAAGCGCCCTAGATCGGCAGGTCGTCGATCTCCTCGCTCTGCCAGTCGCGCTCGGGGCCGCCCCCGTCGCGGTGGCCCTGGACCGGGCCGGACTTGGCGCCCGGGGCGTACGACGAGCGCGAGCCCCCGGAACTCCCAGGACTCGCCGGGCTCACCGGCTTCGTGCGCACTTCGTAGTTCCCATCAGACCCGTGGCGCTGCGCCATCGACTGGAACCGCGTGATCTGCGCGTTCCACTTCAGGTGCACCGTGCCCGTCGGCCCGTTGCGCTGCTTGGCGATGATGACCTCCGAGTCGTTCACGCGGTCCTCGTTCTCCGCCAGCCACTCGGGGTCGTGCTGGTGGTAGTAGGACTCGCGGTGCAGCAGCATGATGACATCGGCGTCCTGTTCGATGGAGCCCGACTCGCGCAGGTCCGCCATCCGCGGGCGGTGGCCCTCGCGCTGCTCCGCCCCGCGGTTCAGCTGCGCGAGGCACACGATCGGCACCTCCAGTTCACGCGCCAGCGCCTTCAGCCCGCGGCTGATGGCCGACACCTCCGCCTGACGGCTCTCCCGGGCCGCCCCGGGGGCGCTCATGAGCTGCATGTAGTCGATGAACACGCACTTGACCCCGTGCTGGGCGACCATGCGGCGTGCCTTGGCCCGCAGGAGCATGACCGTCAGCCCCGGGGAGTCGTCGATGAACACCGGCGCCTCCGACAGCTTGCCGCAGGACTCCGCCAGACGCCGGAAGTCGTCGTGGCTGAGCAGGTTCCGGCGCATCTTGTGGGAGTCGACGCCCGAGTGCGCGCACATCAGCCGCTGAGCGACCGACTGGCGCGACATCTCCATCGAGAAGAAGCCGACGGGCGTGCGCGGGCCGCTCTCGGCGTGGGGCGAGCCGCCGAAGGCGATCTGCTCCGCCAGGTTCAGCGCGAAGGCGGTCTTGCCCATGGAGGGCCGGGCGGCCACGATCACCATCTCCCCCGCCTGGAGGCCGTTGGTCATCTGGTCGAGGTCGTAGAACCCCGTCGAGAGCCCCGTGAGCGTGCGCCCGTGCTGGAAGTTGGCGTCGAGGAGGTTGAGGGCGTCCTGCAACAGGCGCTCGAGGGTCTGGAGGTCGGCGCTGCCGGTGTCCTCCGCGACGGCGAAGATGGCCTGCTCGGCCCGGTCCAGCACCTCGCGGGCGGCGCCCTGCTCGGGGTCGCCCGCGTGGTAGGCGTCGTACAGGATGCGTCCGGCGGCCTCGATCAGGCGTCGCAGCTGCGCCTTCTCGCGCACGATGCGGGCGTAGTGCGGCGCGCTCGCCGCCGAGGGCACCGCCTGCGCCAGTTCGAGCAGGTAGTCCGGCCCCCCGATGTCGTCCAGCACGCCCCGGTCCCGCAGCGACTGGGAGAGCTGCACCAGGTCGCCCGAGCGGTGGACATCGTAGGTCTTGACCAGCGCGTCGAAGATGTGCGCGTGCGCCTCGCCGGCAAAGTCGTCGGGCGTGCGCACCACCGCGATGACATCGCCGATCACCTTGGGGTCGAGGATCATCGACCCCAGCAGCGACATCTCCGCCTCGGGCGAGGCGGGGGGCAGGCGGTCGAAGAGCTTCTGGAGATCGCGGGGGGGAGTCGGGCCGGCGGGTCCACGGCGGGGCATCCCCTGACCCTTGGGCCCGCCCCCCGGAGCGGAAGGGGCAAAACGCGAAAAATCGAAGGCGCCTTCCGTGACGGTGGACATGGTCCAGCAGCGTACCCCGACCACGCGCGAAAAATGTTCCCCACTGGCGCTCAACGCCCAGTCCCGTGCGCGCGGCCCGCGCGCATATCCTTCCTGCCATGCCCCCCCGCAACGCCGACCAGTCCGACGCCTACGCCATCCCCGACCTGCTCCCAGACCCCCTCCCCACCACCCCTTGGGGGCTCTTCCGCGAGTGGTACGACCAGGCCCGCACCCAGCGCGTCCAGCCCAACACCAACGCCATGACCCTCGCCACCATCGACCCCGACGGCACGCCCTCGGCACGCATCGTGCTGTGCAAGGACATGAACCTGGGCGACGACGCGGGGTACCTCGTCTTCCACACGAACTACCACGGGCGCAAGGGGCGGGCCCTGGCGGCCCACCCGCGCTGCGCGCTCGTGTTCCACTGGGACGACCTGGACAAGCAGGTCCGCATCGAGGGCCACGCGGCCCGCTCGCCCGAAGCCGAGAGCGACGCCTACTTCAGGACCCGCGCGCTGGAGAGCCGCATCGGCGCGTGGGCGTCGCAGCAGAGCGAGCCGCTGGACTCGCGCGAGGCCCTGATGGGGCGCGTCGCCGAGGTCATCCAGCGGTTCGAGGTCGACCTGTTCTCCGACCGCGAGCAGGTGATCCCCCGCCCGCCCCATTGGGGAGGGTTCCGCGTGTGGGCCAGGGCGGTCGAGGTCTGGGTCGGCGGCCCGGGACGCGTCCACGACCGCGCCCGGTGGGAACGATCGCTAGCGCCCGTGCCCCGGGGGGGGGGAGGGGCTTCGACCCCGGCCCGTGGTCGCGCACGAGGTTGCAGCCGTGATTGGGGGGGGAGGAGAGAAGGGCACCGAGGCATTGAGCCAACGAGCCATCAAGTGGGGGACAAGGAGCCGGTGCGCATCCGGAACCGAAAGTGGAGAAGATGCCCCCCTCCGCGCTTCCCACTCGATGCCTTGATGGCTTGATGCCTCGATGCCTTCTTTGACCTGGATCAACGGCCACCTCTCCGCCCCCGGTGACGCCCGGGTCTCGGCGTTCGACGCCGGGCTGCAGCACGGCGTCGGGCTCTTCGAGACCATGCTCGCCTGCGGGCCAGATGGGCGCGTCTTCCGCATCGAGCGCCACCTGGCCCGCCTCGAGCGCAGCGCCGAGGCGCTGGGGCTGACGGGCGCGCTCAAAGTCCGCGCCCTCGCGGAGGCCGTCGAGCATGTCGTCGAGCAGTCGGAGCTGACCGGCCATGACCCCGCGCGCCGTGCGCGGGTGCGCCTGACCCTCACCGGGGGCGACCTGAACCTGCTCAGCCGCCCTGCGCCCAAGCCGACCGACCCCACGGTGATGATCCATGTCCAGCCCGCGACCGAGTACTCGCCGCTCATGTTTGAGCAGGGCGTCGGGGCCGTCGTCGCCGACGCGAAGGCGAACCCGCTGAGCGAGCACGAGGGGCACAAGACGCTCAACTACTGGTGGCGGCTCCGGGCGCTCCAGCAGGCGGCCCTCGCGGGCGCGGGCGAGGCCATCGTGCTCCAGGTCACCAACCACATCGCGGGCGGGGCCGTCAGCAACCTGTTCTGCGTGCGCGATGGCCTGCTGCTCACGCCCGTGGCGCGGGGCGAAGAGGCCCACGGCGCCGTCGCCAGCCCCGTGCTCCCGGGCGTCACCCGCGAGGCGGTCCTCGAAGCGGCGGCGGCGAAACGGATCAACGCCTCCAGGCGCCTGCTCACCGTGAGCGATGCGCTCGACGCCGACGAGGTCTTCCTCACCAACTCGTCCTGGGGCGTGCTGCCGGTGGTGCGCATCGAGAAGAAGACGATCGGCCCGGGCGAGCCGGGGCCGATCACGCGGGCGCTGCGCCAGGCGTGGCTCGACATGGTGCGGGACGAGGCGTGAGCGCCGAGCCGCTGGCTATGCCTGCCCGCGAGTTCCGGCCCCGCGACGGCTCGGCGCCGATCACCATCCGCCCGATGCGCGCCCGCGACGCCGCCGCGAAGCGCGACTACCTCGGCGCCCTCATCGAGGCCCGCGCCGGGCTGATCCGCACGCCCGAGGAGTTCCAGGACTCCACCGCCGCGGTGCTGAAGCGCTTCCGCCAGACCATGCGCAGCGGCGGGAACAACGGCCCGGCCCTCCAACTGCTCGCCGAGCGCGACCAGGCGGTGCTGGGCGACATCATGATCCGGCGCTACGACCTCCGGCGGCTCCGCCACATCGGGCACATCGGGATCGGCGTCCACCCGCGCGCGCAGGGCGTCGGGCTGGGGCGGGCGCTGATGCAGGCGGGCATCGACTGGGCGCGGAGCACGGGCGACATCCGGCGCCTGGACCTGGCGGTGCTGGAGACCAACACCCGCGCGATCGCCCTCTACGAGAGTCTGGGCTTCGTGCGCGAGGGCCTCCGGCGCGGCTATGTCCGCGACGAGGACGGGCGCGAGACCGACGATCTCATCATGGCGCTGCGCTGGTGAGGCCTGGCAGGACGCTGGCCCATGACAGAGTTCACCGCCGAGGCGCGGAGGACGCGGAGGTTGATTCAAACCAGATGTTCAATCCTCCGCGCTCTCCGCGTCTCGGCGGTGAATGTCTTCCTTCTTCCTGCTTCCGGGGATTTCATTTGACAGAAGGAGGGAGAGATATATTCTCTTGCGAACGGACAAGTTCTTATCTCCCTCAGCAAGAAGGGAGTCGACCATGAGCAATCGCTGGAAGAACTGGGCCTCCGCGGCGGCGGCTGCCCGGACGGGGGGGG
>DOJA01000270.1:0-13446 GCA_003511945.1 Phycisphaerales bacterium
CCCCCCCGCTCGATGACGCCAGCCCCGAGGAGCGCGAGGCCTACTGGTACCGCTTTGTGTACCAGGGCGACCGGATGAAGCAGCTCACCTGGCGCGCCGTCGCGATGGGCGCCGTGATCGGCTGCGGCATGTCGATCGCGCACCTCTACACCTCCCTCAAGATCGGCTGGGGCTTCGGGGTTGCGATCACCGCCTGCGTCATCTCGTATGTCTCCTGGAATGTGCTCCGCACGCTGAGCGCCATGCGCCTCTCGAAGATGTCCATCCTCGAGAACAACTGCATGCAGTCGACCGCCTCCGCCGCGGGGTACTCCACCGGCACCACGGTCGCGACCGCGGTCGCCGCCATGCTCCTGATCACCGGCGAGCACATGCCCTGGACGATCCTGGTCCCCTTCGTCTTCTTCAGCGGCGCCCTCGGGGTCTTCCTGGCGATCCCGATGAAGCGCCAGATGATCAACATCGAGCAGCTCCGCTTCCCCAGCGGCATCGCCGCCGCCGAGACCCTCAAGAGTCTGTACAGCGAAGGGCGCGAGGCCATGGCCAAGGCCTACACGCTGATCGCGGGGTTGCTGGTCGGCGCCGTGTTCGGGCTCCTCAAGGGGCCGTCGGGCGTGCTGCACTGGTACGACCGCATGGTGGCGAACATCCGGCTCGATGAACGCTCCTTCCCGGTCGGATGGCTCAGCGCCGGTGCCGCGAGCGCGGGCAAGGGTCTGTTCGGATGGGGGTTCGACCCCAGCGTGCTGCTGGTCGGCGCCGGGATGATCACGGGGCTCCGGGTGTCGCTGTCGATGCTGCTCGGGTCCTCGATCCTGTACTTCGGGCTCGGGCCGTACCTGCTGCAGCAGGACCTGGCCAGCGAAGCGGCGCTCGCCGCGGGGACGATCACCGAGTTCGAGCGCAACATCGACATGAACCGCAGCGGCACCACGCTCTACTTCAACCGCTGGGCGCTCTGGGGCGGCACCGCGCTGATGGTCTTCGCGTCGTTCACCTCCCTGGCGATGCAGTGGCGGACCATCGCCCGCTCCTTCCGCTTCACCGGCGCCGCGATCGAGGCCGAGAGCGATGTCGAGGCGATCCGCCGGCGCATCGAGGTCCCCTTCTCCTGGATGGTTTGGGCGCTGATCCCGATCGGCGTCGGGCTGGTGCTCGTGCAGTACCTGGGCTGGCGGACGCCCATCGTGCTCGGCGCCCTGGCGGTGGCGCTGTCGTTCGTCATCGCGCTGGTGTGCAGCCGCGCCACGGGCGAGACCGACACGACGCCCACCGGCGCCATGGGCAAGGTCACTCAGCTGCTCTACGCCGTCCTCCCGGGCTCGGCGGGCAACGCCACCGTCAACCTGATGACCGCGGGCGTCACGAGCAACGCCGGGCTCGCCGCGGCGGACCTCCTCACCGACCTCAAGAGCGGCTACCTGCTCGGCGCCAACCCCCGCAAGCAGTTCTGGGCCCAGTTCATAGGCGTCTTCTTCGGGACCGCGGTGGTCGTGCCGGGCTGGTACCTCATGATCCCCGACCGCGACACGCTGAACACCTACCCCGCGCCCGCGACCAACCAGTGGCGGGCCGTCGCCGAGGCCCTCACCGATCCCAAGGGTCTGGCGAGCATCCCCGACAGCGCCCTGTGGCTGGGCGTCGTCGGCGCACTGCTGGGGGTGATCATCCCCACGCTCGAGCGGCTCTTCCCCAAGGCCCGCCCGTACCTGCCCAGCGCCATGGGGCTGGGGCTGTCGTGGGTCGTCGGGTTCAACAACAGTCTCTCCTTCGCCATCGGCGCGCTCATCGCCTGGGGCTGGACACGGATGAACCGCCGGAGCGGGGAGCGCTACGCCATCCCCCTCGCGTCGGGGTTCATCGCCGGGGAGTCGCTGCTGGCCGCGATGATGGCCATCCTCGCCACCCTTGCCGTCAAGTTCACCTGGTTGGCCGGGGCAGCACCGACGCCCTGAGCCCCCGCCCGGAGCCGCTCGCCTCAACGCTTGGGGCCGCCTCGGACCGTGGGCTGAGCGAGGAAGCGGCACCGTGCGCCCGCGCGGGTGTTGGTCTCGATGACCTCCGCGAGCGAGGTCGCCGCGAACTCACCCTCGATGCGGCTGAGCGCATCGTCCAGGCGCCGGTGCAGCGGGCACAGTTGAAGGTGCGACGGGTTCCCCAGCGGGCAGCGCGTGATCCGCTGGATCGGATCGACCGCGTTGATCACCTCGAGCATGGTGATCCGGTCCGGCGAGCGGGAGAGCGCGAACCCGCCGTGCGGCCCGCGCTGCGAAGTGATGAGCTCCGCCAGCACAAGGTCGCGGAGCACCTTCGACAGGTACCCCCGTGGAACCTTGGTGCGCGCGGCGATGGTCTCGCTGTTCACCGCTTCGCCGCCTTCGAGCGAGGCGAGGTGGGTCATGGCCCTCAGGGCGTACTCGGTGGTCTGTGAGAGCATGCGGGGGCGCCTCCAGCGAGCGGCGGCGCCCAGCGCCGCGGTGATTGGCGGAGAACAGTACCCGGATATCCGACAACAGTCCGAGCGTCAGGGCGTCTTCGGGGCCTGGCGCTCCCGTGCGGCTCGTCGGGCCTCCTTCCAGTCGAGCCGCGCCCGGATCAGCCCGCTCAGATCGACAACGCGCCCCTGGCGCGCCAGCGCGGCGCGCTCCGCGTCGTCTCGGGCCGCGAACGCCGCCAGCCCGGAGCCCATCGGCGTCGGCAGCTCGTCGGACGGGGCGACGATGTAGTGGGCCAGCTCCGCGGGGACCCAGGCCCGCGTCTCGTAGTCGCGTGCGAAGCGCTCGACCACCGTCCGCCCGTCGAGCCCCTCGCGCTCGTGGTCCAGCAGGCAGCCCAGGTCGTCGAACAGCAGGTGGGAGCGGAGCCCCCGGTCATCGACGAGCACGGCGCACGCGGAGCGATCGTCGTCGATCAGCATGCCGCACTCGGCGCACTCGTCGCGCCCCAGCCGGAGCTCGGGTGGACCGGAGAGCGGCCGGTCGTCGCAGCCGGTCAGGGCGAGGGTGACCAGCGCCATCATGTTCAGCCGACGCCTCACAGCGGTGACCTCCGGGAGAAGAGCAGGGCCGCCAGCACGAGCGGCGCCGCGATCCACGCGCCCATGCAGGCGCCGAAGATCAGGTGCAGCCCGCGCCCGTACTCCTCGGTGGCGTAGAGCCCCGCAGGGCCCAGGACATCCAGACTCGCCTCGATCGCGTGGAGCGACCAGAGTTTGAAGACCTGCAGCGGATTGACCAGAGAGAGGGCGAGCAGCGACTGGACGCGCAGGCGGAGCGCGATCGCCCCGCCCATCAGCGCCAGGTCGGTGCCGAAGGCGAGCGTCAGCCAGACGAAGATCGCCGTCCCGACCGCGACCGAGGAGCGCCGGGCCAGCACCGAGATGAGGAACCCCAGACTGAGCATCGCGAGCGCCAGGAGAAGCGCGAGCCCGCTCATCCAGAGCATGGCGACGGGGCTCGATGGCGCTCCCATCCAGGCCATGATGATCGAGCACGCGCCGATCCCCAGCGCGATGCAGCCGAACAGCGCGCCCCCCAGCCCGACATACTTCCCCAGAAGCAGCTCCGTCCGCGTGATCGGCTGCGCCAGGATGTACGCGAGCATTCCCCGCTCCCGGTCGGAGGCGATCGACGACGCCCCCGCCGTCAGGGCCATGAGCGGCACGACCAGGAGCACAAGATTGGTCAGCCCCGCCGTCGTGCGCCCGAAGCCCGACAGCCCGGCCCCGCCCGCCCCGGCCGCCGAGACGAACGAGACCGCGAGGCCCAGCGAAGCGAACGCGAGCGTGTACAACCAGAACCATCGGGTGCGGACCGCGTCGCGCAGCTCGCGCCGGGCGACGGTCGCGATGTTCCGGGCCGTCGAGGGCGCTCGGCGTGCGGAGACGACGGGGACGAGCGCGATTGGCAGTGCGGTCATGTGTGCTCCTCCGCGCGGGCGGCCACGCCCACGACCTCGAAGTCGTCCACGGGGATGTTCGCCTCCGCCAGCACCCGGAACGGCGCCGCCTTGCGCCCGGTCGTCACCGGGACCAGCAGCCCCACCCCGTTGAGACGCGCGTCGAACCCGGCGCCCATGAGGGCGCTCCGCGCCCGCTCTCGGAGCGGCGCCGGGAGCGCCAGGTGCAGCACCTCGCCGGCGCCGAGCCCCGCGAGGAACTCGCGGCATGGCATCACGCTCGTCAGCCGCCCCTTGTCCAGGGCCGCCACCCGCTCCGCGAGCACGCCGATCTCGTCGATCCGGTGCGACGCGAACAGCATCGTGCGTCCGGCGCCCGACAGCCGCTTGAGCAGCGCGACGAACTCGCCGCGCCCGACCGCGTCGAGACTCGCCGTCACTTCGTCCAGCACGAGCACCGGGGGGTCGCCCAGCAGCGCAATGGCCAGCGCCAGGCGCTGCTTCATCCCTCCGGAGAGCTCACGGACCCGCTTGGACGCGTGGTCGGAGAGGCCGACGCGATCAAGCGCCTCCTCCGCGCCGCGCGGGGCGAGCCCCTTGAGCCGGGAGAAGTGGCGCACCGCCTCACGCACCCCCAGCTCGTCGTGGAATCCGATCTCCTGCGGGACATACCCGATCAACAGCCGGGCCGCCTTCCCCCGCCGGAGCACATCATGCCCGCCGATGGTGATGCGTCCCCGGAATCGGATCAGCCCCAGCACGCACCGGATCAGCGTCGTCTTGCCCGCGCCGTTGGCGCCCCAGAGCGCGACGCTCTCGCCCGCGCCGAGCGTGAGAGACGCCTCGCGCACCGCGGTGTTCCGCCCGAACCGCTTGGTCACTCGCTCCGCAAGGATCATCGGCGCACCCCTCCGCCCAGGGCGATGAGCCCGGCCCCCGCGAGCACAAGCGCGGCCCCGCTCAGCAGGGACCCAACACGCGTCGCGCGCGCGCCGGCGAGCGCCGGGAGCGCCACGGGACGCATGAGGGGCACCTCGTCGGTGAAGAGCGGCTCCGGGCGGATGGCCGGCAGCGCCCGCCCGACGAACTCGACCGCCTGCTGCGCGGGGCTGAACAGGAACAGCCGGAGCGAGGGCCGGCGATCCATGAGGTTCTCAAAGAGCGTGTACGACTCATGGACGAAGTCGCCGACGCCGTCGTGGTCCTGGTCGTACCCGGTGTAGTCGCTCCAGAAGTTGCCCCGCTCGCCCTTCCAGAAGCGGTTGGCCTCCAGGGAGCCCCGGCCCGACACGCTGACCTGGGCGATGTTGTCGATGAGGTTGTTGCCCACCACCTCGTTCCCCCTTGCGGACGGGAGGAAGATGAACCCCGCGTCGTTGTACGCGATGGTGTTCGCGCTGAACTCGCCCGGGCGGGCCTCGGTGAACGGCGAGCCGTCGATGTACACGCCCGCGCGGTTGCCGACGATGAGATTGTCGCGGACGGAGAAGCGGTCGGCCTCCTTCAGCCCCACGCCGTAGCCGCTGGGCCCGCGGTTGCGGAGCAGCCGGTTGCCGACGATCTCGATCCCGGTGCTGTACATCAGGTAGATGCCGACTGAGTTCCGGGAGAACTCGTTGCCGATGATGGTGACCTCGTCGCTGAACATCAGGTGCAGCCCGTACCGACAGTCGTGCCCCCGGTTGTCCCGGACCACGACCCCCGTCGAGTACCAGAGAATGGCGTCGCGCCCGCTGTGGATCGTGTTGCCCTCGACGAGGGTGCGGTCGCAGCGCCAGAGGCGCAGCCCGTCGCCGCGGCGCGCGATGTCGAGTGGCTTGCCGCCGATCCGGTTGCCAGTCACGCGGCTGTCGGGCGCCTCGCGCAGGTCGATCCCGAAGAGGATGTCGTCGAGAGTGTTCGCCTCGATCGTCGCTCGCGGCGCGGTCACCCGGATCGCCGCGTTCTCCTTGTCGAGGTCGATCCCCGTGTTGCGGACCGTGAACCCCTTGAGGGTGACATCCGGCGCCGTGATCTCGACGATGTCCCCGCTCCCTCCGCCGTCGATGATCGCCGCGCCCACCGCGATGAGACGGACCGGCTTGTCGATCCTCAGATGCTCCCGGTAGACCCCCGCGGGGATCTCGACGACCGCTCCGGGCGCCGCGTCGCGGAGTCGGCGCCCGATCTCGCCCAACGGGCCGGACGCTCCCCGCTCGATCGGCGCAGCGGGCGGCGCGTGATCGCTCGAGCCGGCGCCGATGGCTGGCCCGATCAGGGCGCCCAGCGCCGCGACGCCGATCACTCCCGTGATGACCAGTCGTGTCGCCATCGTTCAGCCCTTGGCCTCCGCGCGGGCGCGGAGCGTGAGCGGGCGGTACGCACGACGGTGGAAGAAGAACCCGACGATGATCAGCCCGGCCGCGAGGCACGCCAGCCAGTAGCCGGCGCCGAACGCGGCGTAGGTCCTGAACTGTCCGATCCCGCCCTCGCCGATCACGGTCGGAACGAACGGCTTCACGGACGACGACAGGGGCGCGTCGGGGTCGAGGTTCAGCCCGAACGAGCGCATCCAGTAGTACAGGTCGAGGATGAACCCCAGCGGGAAGGTGATCGCCGGGATCGCCAGCAGGACCGCCCACTTGCTGTGAACGAACGCGGCTCCCTCGACGAGCAGGAACATCGCGATGATCATCCACACCGACGCCGCCCGCTCGAACGCGGCGGCCTCTCCCAGGGGACGCATCCCGATGTAGTGGTTCAGCCCGTCGATCTCCCGGACATCTCCGGTGAGGTGGTTGCAGTAGGCCGTCAGGAACAGCCCGTCGGGGTACTGCGGCGCGACGAGCTCCATGTGCCAGTAGGGCACGAAGATCGAGACGAGCAGCACCACCCGCGCCAGCATGAAGATCAGCGTAGGGGTCAGGTAGCGCAGCGGACGCCGGCTCCGTTCCTCCGGGGGCACGCGCGGTCCGATGAGAGCGCCGATGAAGCCGGACATGTGATCCTCCCGCCGCGCCGCGGCGTGGTGCGGCCCGCTCGGTGCGGGTCCGTCGCGTGAGAATCCCCCGGGCGGGCGATGACCCGCCCGGGAGTGTCATCGCTTACTCCGACGCCGGCTTGCTCGCGCCGGACCTGGGCTTCACATGCATGTAGCCCATCATCTCCAGGTGCAGGGCCGAGCAGAACTCCGTGCAGTAGAAGGGGTAGGTCCCCGGCCGGTCGGCGACGAAGCGGAACTCGGTGAACTCGCCCGGCTCCAGAGACAGGTTGATGTTGTACGCGCCGATGCAGAAGCCGTGCGTGGCGTCCTGCGCGGTCTCCATCGCGGTGATCCGCCAGGTGACCTCGTCGCCCTCGTTCAGTTCGACATGCTCGGGCACGAAGTGGCTGCGCACCGCGGTCATCTTCACCAGGACCTTGTTCCCGTTGCGCGTGACGCCCTCGTCGCCCTTCTTCGGAGCGCTCGGGTCCAGCCGCTGGTGGTGCGGGTTCCAGCCGATCTCAGGGTACACCTTCCACGACCCGAGCTTGTCGGCCTTGATCATCTGGCAGTAGTGCGGCTCGCCCACGCCGATCGGCAGGTCGTACACCACCGGCATGGTCGTTCCCGATTCTCCGATGTCCAGCAGCTGGAAGTTCTGGGGCAGCAGCGGGCCGGTCGGCAGGAAGCGGTCCACCGACCACTTGCTCATCGAGATCAGGTGGTTCCCGTCCGGGCTGACCGTGTCCCCCTCGGCGGCGCACAGGTGGCCGATGTTGTACTGAACCGGGGTCTTGTGGACCAGCTTCCACGGGCCTTCCGGCGCCTTGGCGCCCGTCTCCCCGCCCAGCGACCAGCGCGCGACCGCGGAGTCCAGGAACAGCGAGGTGTACGCGTACCCCTTGTCGTCGAACTGCGTGTGCAGGGGACCAAGGCCCAGTTCGACCTGCGCCTCCTTCACCGCGTCGAAGTCGAGAACGGGCACGCCGTAGTCGTCGCTCCCCGAGTACTTCTTGTCAGCGATGGCCCGCTTGATGCGGTCGATGGAGTACACCGTGACATGCGGGTCGAGTTTGCCGGCCACCACCATGTACTTCCCGTCGGGCGTCACATCCACGCCGTGCGGGCTCTTGGGCTCGGGGGCAAAGTGCAGGACGCCGCCCTCAACGAGCGTCGGGAGCATGAGCACCGGGAAGCCGTTGATCTTCTCCGCCTTGCCCGCCTTGAAGGCGGCCTCCGCCTTCCGCCAGTCGATGATGTGCAGATAGTCCATGTCCCGCTTGCTGGCGCCGGCCTCGAAGGGCGGGTTCCCGTGCTCCACCCCGCCCGTCGCCATCTCGGAGTTGAACGAGTTGATGAAGAAGAACCCGTCGCTCGCGACCTTCCCGGCGTCGGCCAGATCCTGCCAGTAGGGGGGGAGTTCGAGTGCGAACGACTGCGATTCGTCGATCCGCCCCTTGGCCCGGTCGAACTTCCACAGCGTCACCATCCCCCGATAGAGCTTCTTGTACTCCTCCGGCGGGGCGTACCCGTACCCCAGCACCGTCGCGTACTGCCCGCCCTCGATCACATAGTCGGTGTCGGGCGTGACGAACGCTGCCCCGTGGTCGCTGATCGTCAGCGGGTTCTTGACGATCTGCTTGGTCTCCCAGTCGCGGAGGTCGATCACCCCCAGGCGCGCGTTGGCCTTGTCGCCGATGAACAGGAACTGCCCGTCGTAATCGCCCTTCGTCTCCGACAGCGCCGGGTGGTGGGTGTCCCCCCACAGCACCGGCCGCCCCATGATCTTCAGCGATTCTTGCACGGGGTCGGCGTCCCCCGAGAAGCCGTACCCCTGCCAGGACTCGGGCGTAAAGACCGAGATCGAGCGCAGCAGACGCATGCTGGGCACGCCGATCGCGAAGACCTGACCGCTCTGCCCGCCCGACGAGAACAGAACATACTCATCGTGGCGCCCGCTGGGGGTGTAGGTCTTGGCGGCGGCGACCAGGTCCTCCGCGTTCAGCTTCCGCGCGTTCGCCACCTTCGTCAGTTGCGCGACCTGCTCCGGGGTCAGTTCGACGGCCTTGGCCTCCTGGTCAGCGCCGCGGCGCCGTCGCCCGGTCTGCGCCTCCGCGTGAGGAGTGGCGGCCACGCACGCCACGCCCGCGGCGACCGCCGCGAGCACCAGACGCCTGGCGTGGTGAGTGGTTGGATTGGTCTTCATCTGAGGGCCTCCGAGTGGTGCGGCGCCGGACCCCGCGCGGGGCGGACGCCGCGTGGTGATCGATCAGTTCTTGGCGCTCGCGGCCGCCGGAGCGCCGCCCTGCAGCGTGCGCAGGTACGAGATGATGTCGAGGATGTCGTCCTCCGACAGCGCCGGGTTGCCGCCCTTGGGGGGCATCTGGATGCCGGTGGTGTTCTTGGGGTCGCTGGGGCCGCGCCCCTTCGTGATGAACTCCAGCAGGGCGTCGTCGTCGAGCGACCGGATGAACTCGTTCGACGCCAGCGCCTTCCCGTTGCCCGGGATGCCCACGCCCCCCTTGCCGTGACAGGCGATGCAGGTCGAGTGGAACAGCGTGTCCCCGCTGGCGATGTACTGGGCCAGCTCCGCGTCCCCCCCCGCCGCCGCCAGCGCCGACGCCTTCTGCGACTCCGACGGCGCCGTGTTCAGAACCAACTCCGGGAGCGCGGGCATCCGCCGGGGATCCTGCAGCCCGCGCACATACGAGACGACATGCGCGAAGTCCTCGTCCGTCAGGTCGTCCCGCCCCGCCCGCGGCGGCATCGGCATCGGCTTGGCGTCGGGCCGGCCCGTGATGATGAACTGGCGCAGCTGTTCGTCGGTCTGCAGCGCCACAAAGTCGCTCTTCACGAGGTTCTTGCCCAGCCCCTCCATCCCGGTCCCCTGCGCGCCGTGACAGGCGGCGCAGACGGACACGAACAACTCCCTGCCGCGTGTGGCGTCGGTCACCTCGATCAGCGGGTGCGCGTCGCCGGCCACGAGGCGCTCATACGCCGTCGCGTTGAGCACCACCTCGCGCCGCGCCGCTCCCAGCGCCCGCCAGTCGCCGTAGACCCGTGCGCCCCCGAGCAGCAGCACTGGACTCGCGATCGCCAGCCCCAGCAGGGCGGCGAGCCCCGCCTCGCGGAACCCGTTCCCGGAACTCGACGCCGATCCGGACTCGCCGTTGGTGGCTTGGAAGGGGCGGTGGAGGGTCATGGTCAAGGGTCCTGTGACAAACCAGATATCTGGAGCCGCATATAGATATATCGGCCCGCCACCGGGGTGTCAAGCACAACATTTCGGCTCCCCGCGGCCGCAGACCCGGGCGTGACCCGACGGGCCGGGCAGCCGGAGCGGGGACTTCCCAGGTGGCGCTCACACTCGCGTCGCCGACCTTCAGACCGAACTTCTCGTCCTTCGCCTTGGTGTCGTCGTCCGCGACGAAATGGACCGCGAGGACCTTTGCGGCGGCGGAGGCGCCGTTGCTGGAGGCCTGGCAGTCGTGTCTGGCCTTGTCGCGCGTCGCGGCGGCAAGGTCGGGCTGTTCAGGCGTGAGCGCGGGGAACATGCCCCCGGCGCCCCCGAGCGCGTCCGTCCTGTCGTGCCACGCCGACAGGACGCGGTTGCGGATCGGGCGCCACCCGCCGCCATAGAACATCAGGACGACCGGGCCGTTCGTCTGGAACGATGACCGTCGCTCCGACTTGCCGTCGATGCCGATGACGGCGACATCGGCCGCCGTGGGTCCGCTTGGGAGGACGGGCGCGCCCGCCCTCGCACCCGTGCCGGGCGGATCACTTGGCGTGGATCACCTTCGTTCCTGGGTAGAAGGCCGACCACGAGTAGTAGAATGTCTGCGCAGTGCGGACGCCCTTCGGCGCGCTGGTCACCGCGACACCCGCGTCGCTCCGGGAGAGCATGACCTTGCCCTCGGGAAGCGTGACTTCCAGCCCGTTCTGCGGGATGCCCTCCACCGGCACGAACCACGCCTTGGCCGCGTCGCCCTCGCCGACGGCGATGCCAACGCCCAGCGTCTTGCGCGGGAGGGCGTCGCCCACGCCCGCGACGGGCACCATCAGCTTCTCGTCCTTGAAGTACGAGTCGTAGGGCGACCGTGAGTAGTCGCGGGTGTGCCCGGTGTCGTTGCTGACGATCTTCGCGCCGGGGTGCGCCTTCTTGAACGCCGCGAACGAGACGACCTCGACCGGGAGCATCTCCAGTGCGGTCCCCGCGAGCGGCCCGCTGATGGCGTGCATGCCGAGCTGGCTCCAGAGCCCCTTGTCCTTGCGGTCGTACATCAGGACATTGGAGTTGTACAGCGCGCCCGAGACCCCGAACTCGAGCACGACCGGGGAGGGCTTGCTCCCGCTGCCGCCCTCAGCCGCGCCGGCAACCGCACTCGGCGTGATCCGACGGGAGAAGACCGTCGCCGAGTCGCACAGGGGGCAGTAGGTCGCCGCGATCGGCTCGCCGCCGACGGTCGTGTTCACGATCTCGTGCCAGTCGAGCACGCGCAGGGGCACACCCAGCACATCGTTGCCCACGACGACCTCGATCACGCGGGCGTCGTCGGGGAGCCACGCGGCGTCCTCGGCCTTCTGCGTCTTGGGATCGGTCAGCGCGGGGATCGCGTCGCGCGGCAGGAGCGTGTGGATCTGCTCCTTGGGGATCGTCAGCCCCGCGAGGTTGTACTCGGTCTCGATGTCCACCGAGCCGGGGCGCTGGACGCGCCGGAAGCCCTCGGGCGCGGCGCCCTCGGCGGGTTGGGGCGTGCCCGAAGGCCGGGCGCCGCTGCCCGGCTGCGCCGCCGCCACGACCACTGGCCGGTCTCCATCGAACCGGCACGCGGCACCCCTGGCGCGGGTTTCCTCCTGGAGCAGCCACCCCGCGCGGTGCGTGTACGCTGCGGCGGCCAGCGAGATCAGCGACAGGGCGAGCAGTTTCGCGCGAACGGACATGGGCAATGCTCCTGAGGAGGGAGGGATCGGCGAATCGGCGGCGCACAGTACCGCGCCCCGGGGACGCCGCGGAAAGGAGAAAGAGGCCGCGGACCGCCAAGGTGGTTCCGGTGCATGACCGCCGGGTTACCCGCCCGACGCGCGGAACCCGCTGCCGCTCGCGGGCGACGAGTTGCCGGCAGGGCTTGCCGCGGCGAGGCCGGCGGCGGTCACGAAACGCGTTCGGACGGGACGGACGGCGGGGGCGCGATGGCGCATGAGAGGCATACTCCGGTTGTGAAGGGAACGCGCTCCCCGCGCCGGCTATTCCCCGGAATTCTCCGGCTCCCACCGCCGGGCTGGCGAGCATCTCGAGGAGCGTGGTCGAGCGCCCATCGTCGTAGCCCTCGTGGCCCAGACCGACGGTGCTGGGGTCGTCGCGGAGGCGGAGTGTGCGGGAGAGCCGGTCGAAGACCGACATCAGCGCCTTCGCTGGGTCCGAGAAGACCGTGGTGAGCGCCCCGGTGACGCCGCGGTGGATCCGCTCATCCGCTCGACTTGCCGCCCGCGGTCCGTGAGCGAACGGAGCGCGGCGTTCATCGCGTCATGGGCTGCGACATGACCGCGGCTGGTCCGCGGCAAGGGCGCATCCGCTCGGCTCGCCGGCTCGCATACACTGCGCCGCCCATGCCCCCACGGCCCTCCACTGCACCCGAGTTCGTGCATTACCTTCCGATCGCCACGACGCTGGTCTCGCTGGCGTTCCTGGCGGTGCTCATCGCTCGCGCCGCCCGCCGGGGGTGGCCGCCGCACCTGGTCTGGTGGGGCGTCGGGGTCTTCTTCTATGGGCTTGGAACAGCGGTCGAGTCCGCCATCACGCTCGCCGGGAACGGACCGATCCTCAACCGGGTCTGGTACTGGGCCGGCGCGATCCTGGGCGGGTATCCGCTGGCGACCGGGAGCGTGTACCTGCTCCTCCCCCGCCGGACGGCGCACGCGCTGACGGCGGTGACGCTCCTGCTCGTCATCGTCGCCTCCGCCGCGGTCCTTCTCAGCCCCATCGACCCCACCAAACTCGACGCGCACCGGCCGGGCGGTGCGGCCCTGGGTTGGCAGTGGGTCCGAGCGCTCACGCCGATCATCAACTTGTACGCCGCCGCGTTCCTCGTCGGCGGGGCTCTCCACTCGTCCGTCAACTTTTTTCTCTCGGGAACCAACCGCGCCCGGGCGATCGGCACCGCACTGATCGCCGCCGGCGGCATCCTGCCCGGCGTCGGGGGGGGCATGGCCAAGGCCGGAATGGTCGAGGCGCTGTATGTCGGTGAGTTCCTCGGCCTGCTGCTCATCTGGGCCGGCTACAGCGCATGCGTCAAGGCGCCGGCGCCCGTCACGCTGAACTCACCGGCACGATGATCCCGCACGGAGCACCGCGGCCCGCTTCACGCAGCGGCCTCGTCGGGTGCTGAACCAGCGGCGGGGACGGCGCGGGGGGCAGTGTCGCCGGGTCCGCCTGCGACAGACGCGGAACCCTGCGGAGAATACGAAAACGCCGCCCAAGGGTCTCGGCGGCGTCTCCCGTGAACCGTGGGGCCGGCGGCGTCTGCAACCGGCGTCGAAATAGCGGGGGCGGGATTCGAACCCGCGACCTCCGGGTTATGAGCCCG
>DOJA01000270.1:13477-13861 GCA_003511945.1 Phycisphaerales bacterium
CCAGGCTGCTCTACCCCGCAATCAGAGGCCGCCATGATAGAGGCCCACCCCCGGAAGTCAAGCCGGCGGCCCCGACGGCGCGCGTTCGCCTTTCCTTGGGCAACGCGATCCCCAGGCCCGCGCGGGCCGGATCCAATGCGCACAAACCCCGTATAGTGCTCCGGTCAAGCCCGACCGGACCGACCGGGCCGGGGTCGGGAACCGTCTGCGCCGGGATCAGTCCAAGCCCCGGACCGCCCACTGGGGTCGGCGAGCGGGGCACGGATGTCCCGGTCGGTCCACACAGGGCGTCACAGCGACACACGGAACGAGGGTCACAGGCATGCGAGCAGAGACAGCGGCG
This sequence comes from Phycisphaerales bacterium, assembly GCA_003511945.1. Taxonomy (GTDB): domain Bacteria; phylum Planctomycetota; class Phycisphaerae; order Phycisphaerales; family UBA1924; genus UBA11155. Next base: position 13,821 of record DOJA01000270.1, read on the forward strand.
CGTCGTTCGAGCGGGCGGCGTGGACGAGCGTGGGGGGTGGT
>DOJA01000326.1:0-4738 GCA_003511945.1 Phycisphaerales bacterium
CGTGGGGGTGGGCGTGGGCCGCGCTGCGATACACTCTCGCCCCCGCGATGCTCAACGAACTGACGCTCTACATGCGGATCGGCGAGGAGGGCTTCACCCGCCTTGTGCGCGCGTTCTACGCCCAGGTGCCCGACGACGACATCCTTGGGCCGATGTACTCACGATCGGTGCAGGAGCACGGCCAGACCATCGGCGACGCCGAGCGACGCCTGCGCGAGTTCCTCATCCAGCGTTTCGGCGGGCCGGACCGCTACAGCCAGGAACGGGGCCACCCGCGCCTGCGGATGCGTCACGCGCCCTTCCGCATCGACGCCAGGGGAGCGGAACGGTGGATCGCGCTGATGGAGCGCGCGATGGAGGAGACGAACATCGGGGAGGAGCACCGCGCGATCCTGCGCCCTTACTTCCGCGCCACCGCGGCCCACATGGTCAACACGGAGTGACGCCGGCGGTCAGGGCGTGTGGCAGTGCGTCAGCCCGCGCTTCTCGAGGTACCGCTGGTGGTGCTCCTCCGCGAGGTAGAAGGGGCGCGCGGGGGCGATCTGGGTGACGATGGGGCGGGCGCCCCACTTGCCGGACTCCGCGAGCGCCGCCTTGGACTTCTCCGCCGCGTCCCGCTGCTCCGTGTCGTGGAAGAAGATGGCGCTGCGGTACTGCGTGCCGATGTCCGGGCCCTGGCGGTTGAGCGTGGTGGGGTTGTGGTTGGCCCAGAAGACCCCCAGCAGCGCGTCGTAGGAGACGACCGCGGGGTCAAACAGCAGCTCGATCACCTCCGCGTGCCCGGTGCCGTCGGAGCAGACTTGCTTGTAGGTCGGGTTCGCGCTGGTCCCGCCGGAGTAGCCCACCGCGGTGTGCGTGACGCCCTCGATCGCCTGGAAGGTGGACTCCACCCCCCAGAAGCACCCGGCGCCGAAGGTGGCGGTGCGCAGACGCGAGGCCTCGACCGGGTGCGACTTGAACCACTCGGTGGGGGAGAAGCCGGCGGGGATCGAGGCCTGGTGGCCGACCGGCTCGGCGCTCTCCGCCTGGGTGCTCTTCATCGGTTGTTCCTCTTGCGGGGCGCCGGCGCGGGTGGAAGCGGCGAGTGACACCAGCCCGGCCACGACGAGCGTTCCGGCGGCGACAGCGGTCAGGGTCGGTTCGAAGTTCACGAAGGGGGCCTCCTTGGTGCCCGAAGGGAGAACCGCGGGCGACGCTCGAGTATTCGCAGGGAGAGCGAAGGGGGAGGCGTCGGGGTGTGAGGGCCGGATACAGAGTGACTCCAGGAGGGCCGGGAGAGACGGACGGGCCGCCCGTCCCACCAGGGAGGGGAGATTATTCTCTGCGGGGCTCTCAGAGCCCGCTCAGACGCCGGCCGCCGACCGGCGCGCGCTGGTCAACGCCGGATGCGTGCGGTGGACCTCCTGCCCAGCCCACAGGTGCAGAACGCGGCTCGCCTCGCCCAGCACGCGGTCCGCGGGCGCCAGATCGCCCAGCCACGCGCGGTCCCACGAGAAGATCATCCACGGCTCCGTCCCCCAGCGGTCCGAACTTGCCTGCACCGCCTCGACGAACGAGTGACAGGGCAGGTCTCCCTCGCCCAGCGGGCAGGGGTGATCTCCCCGCAGGTCGCGGATGCGGGCCGCCCACAGCCGATCGCCCAGGGCCGCGCAGCCGGCGCGGACCTCGTCCTCCGCGCCGACCGCGCCGGCGAGGTCGTAGCACGCTCCAAGCAGGGGGCTGCCGACGCGATCGATGATCTCGACGAGGTCACCCGCGCCGGGGAACGAGCCCCCGTTCTCGATGAGCACGGTGACGCCCCGGTTGCGGGCGATGTCGGTGATCTTGGCGAGTCGTTCGCAGATCCGCTTCAGCGCCGAGGCGTGGCGCTCCCGGCCGTGCGTCTCGAAGGCGTAGACACGGACCGATGGGGCGCCGATCGCGTGCGCGAGGGCGATCGCCTCCCGTCCGGCGCGCACGGAGGCCTCCCGCGACGGCAGCACATGGCCCAGCACGGGAGGGAAGATCGGCGCGTCGAAGCGGATGCCCGTCGCCAGCCCCGCCAGTTCGATGCCCTCCGCCTGGAGCAGCCGACGGACCTTGAGGGGATCGGTGAGCCCCGGCTCGCTGGCGAACGCCGTCCCGCCGGAGCCCTCGGAGCGGAGCTCCACGCCGGAGAACCCGAACCGACCGGCGGCCTCGACGACCTGCTCCAGCGTCCACTCCGGGCACGCGACCGTGCTGTAAGCCAAGCGCAGCATGCGATGGATTCTAGATCAATTCCTGTTCGGGTGGAGCCGGACGGTTGACTCCCAGGGGGGCCATCACTCGTCGCTCCCGTCGGGGCCAGGCGCGGAGGCCCCCGTACCTGTCTTGCGACGCGGGCGATTCACTCGCCCGCCGCCCTGCCCCTTCTTAGAAGTCCCTCACAGAATGACCGACCCAATCTGGTGGGACAGGCGTCCCGCCTGTCGCTCCCAGCCCTCAGTGTGTCATTCTGTGAGGGACTCTTCACCCGTCCGCCGCGGCGGACGGAGTGCTCTCGCGTCCTGCCGCCGCGGGGAGACGCGACGGCGCACTCCGTGCGCCCTGCCGCGCACCTCTCGCCTTGGCGGGCGCCCGCGCCCGATCCCTCCGGATGGCACCGTGGTTGCGTCGTGATTCACGGAGGGTTCCGCGCCCGCTGGGCGCCGATCCTTCGCCAGGAGCCGCTCATGAGCCACATTCGACCCCTGGATGCGAACCACGGCGCCGGCCCGGTCCCCCGCGCGGTCCCCGGCGGGCCGGCCTTGGAGCCAACGCCGCTCCAGGGGGCGGGCGCCCGCGCGACGGACGGCGTGGACCTTTCTCCCTCCGGGCGGCGCGACCGTTTGCTGGCGCTGAACTCCCAGATCAGCGCCGTCGAGCGCCGGAACATCGAAGCGTTGAAGGCGGACGACGCCCTGGCGGACCTGGACGGGCTGCTGCGCGAGTTGAGCGCCGTCGCCGACGAGGCCGCCCGCGTCGGCGCGGGCGATCAGGCCGCTCTCCGGCTAGCGCAGGGGCGGATCGACGCCCTGACGGACAGCGTGCTCGACGCCGCCGACAAGGCGGGGAGTTCGCTCGCAGGCCGCCTGCGCCAGCGGGGCACGGGGGTGACGGATGTCTCGGATCAGGTCGTGGTGGGCGAGGCCCGCGCCCGCCTCCGGCCCGGGGAGCGCCTGGACATCACCGTGCAGGTGACCGCTTCCGCCCAGACCGCGGGGTACCTGCTCTCGTTCGGCGGCGGCACCATCAACCTGGGCGGCGCCGGCTCCTCGGACGGGACCAGCAGCCGCTTCGTCATTCAAGTCGGCGGGAACAAGGGCGGGCGCGAACTGGCCTTCGCCTCGGGCACCAGCATGAGCGATATCGCCGCCGCCATCAACGCCTTCTCGAGCGCGACCGGGGTCAAGGCCCGCGCCTCCGGCACGGCGGTCCGCATCGACAGCGCCGGCTACGGCTCCGACCAGTTCGTCTCCGTGCGCACAAACGACAGCGGCGCCATCAACGCCTCGGCGGCGAACGCCGGTCTGTACGGGCTCGAAGAGGGCGACGCGTCCCGCGCCTCGACCGACCCCGCTCGCCGGGTTCTCTGGTCGGCCGCATCGAACACGCAGACCGACCACGGCAAGGATGTCCAGGCCCTGGTCAACGGCGGGCACGCCGAGGGCAAGGGGACGCGCGTCCGGGCGCTGTCGCTCCAGTTCTTCGTGGACTTCAACCTGCTGACCGGCCCCGTCGATCCGGGCGAGGCCAACGCGACGCACCCGGGGTCGTTCAAGGCGTTCACGCTGGTCGGGCTCCCGCTGCCGCGGGGCATCGACGACCTGCGGACGGGCGGGGCGCTGGCGCCGACGCCCCAGAACGGGGCCAGCGAGGCGCAGGCGTTCATCGACGGGGCGTCGGGCGAGGTCCGCGATCGGCGGGAGTCGCTGCTGGCGGAGCGGCGCGGGCTGGCGGCGCAGATTGCGCTGCTGCAGCAGGAGATCAGCCGAGCTGTGTCCGGGCGCGTCGAGAGCGGGGACCGCTCGTCGCCCGCCGACGCAGGCGCCGAGATCATCGCCCAGACGGGCGGGCTGACGCCGGATCGCGTGGCGGCCCTGCTCCGGACCCGCTTGAACGGCGCCGGGTGAGAGAGCGGGGTCAGGTCACCCAGCGCCCGCCATCGACGCGGATGATCTGGCCGGTGGTGTAGCGGGCGTCGAGCGCGAGCCAGCGCACGGCTTCGGCGGCGTCTTCGGGCGTCCCGGCGCGCGCGAGCGGGACTCGCGACAGGTACCGCGCCTGCATGGCGGGGTCGCTGTCCGCGCCGGAGTCCGGGAACGCGACGACGCCCGGCGCCACGGCGTTGACGCGGACCCGCGGGGCCAGTTCGCGCGCCAGGGCGCTGACCATGGCGCCCAGGGCCGCCTTGGACATTTCGTAGGCGACGAAGCCGGGGCGCGGTCGTCCGAGGGCGTGGATGTCGCACATCGCGACGATCGCGCCGCCCCCGGGGAGGGCGCTGGCGCGGAGGAGCGGCGCCAGCGCCGTCGACAGCAGCAGGGGGCTCAACGCGTTGACGCGGTAGTGCCCGAGCGCGTCGGGCGCGGTCGGCCCGTCGGGAGGTGAAGGGGCGTAGGACGAGGCGTTGTGAACCAGGATGTCCAGCCGGGGCCAGTCCCGGGCGCCGGCGCGGGCGTAGGCGTCCACCGCGTCAGGATCGTCCAAGTCCAGCGCGTCGGCGCGGGCGGCGACG
>DOJA01000326.1:4922-5299 GCA_003511945.1 Phycisphaerales bacterium
GCGGCGCCGGTGACCAGCGCCACAGGGTGATGCCCCTCGGCGCGCTGGGGGTTCACGGCCCGCCACCCGTCTCGTGCGGTGGTCCGCCGGGCGCTGGCGGATCCGCGGCGGGCCGCGCTCGCTTGCCGGCGACGGACCACGGGCTCGGTGCGATCGTTCGCGCGCCGGGCCGGCGCGTCGCCCCCGGGCGGAGCGATCGCCTCACCGCGAGCATGACCAGCATCCCCAGCGCAAAGACGAGCAGGATCAGCAGGATCAGCATCAGCGCGCCGACACGGGCGGACGAGCCGGGCGGGGGAAGCGGTGGGGTGGCCGGTGGGCCGGTGGGGGCGCTCCCCGGCGGCGCGCCGAGGGCGGCACCGGCCATGGTCAGCAGG
>DOJA01000326.1:5425-5669 GCA_003511945.1 Phycisphaerales bacterium
TCAGGATCGCAGCGATCACCCGGTGCACGCGGGGCAAGAATAGGGCGACCGGGCCGACGCGGAGCGGCGAGCGGGGCGATAGCCGGGGGGGATCGTCCCGGGGGGATCGTCCCGGGGGTGATCGTCCCGGGGGGGATCGCGGGCGGAACAACCCGGGGGGGCGTATGGTTCCCTCGGCGTGGATCCGAGAACCGGCGAGAACAGCGGACGGCGAACCCTGGGGGGCCGCCCGTCGGTAGAAATG
>DOJA01000326.1:5702-12081 GCA_003511945.1 Phycisphaerales bacterium
TGGGCGCTCCGCGCCGCGAGCGCCGATCGGAGCCAGCGAGACGGAACCGGCGGGACCCGGGGATCCGGGGGACCCGGGGGACCCGGGGGGACCGGGGGGAGAGGGGACCGGTGTCCCCGCGGCCCGAGACCTGAAAGGTGGACGGACCTGATGCGTGCACTCAAGCGGTTCGGCGGCGGTGTGTTCCTGGCCCTGGCGCTCGTCTCGGGCGCTCCGACCCTCGGGCAGACCGAGGGCGTCGTGACGGGCGACCAGAAGGCGCTCGCGCGGTGGTCGCAGGACCTGTGGACGAGCGCCCAGGGGGGCGCCTCGGGCAAGGCCCTGGAACTGCTCAACGCCGTTCCGAGCGGGGCGGCGGACGACGACCTGCGGGCCTCGGTCGAGCGCTACCGCACGAACATCGAGCGCCGGGAGACGGAGCGGAGCGAGAGCATCGCCAAGGCGCGGGCGGAGCTCGCCGGCGCCCTTGAGAAGGACAACCTGGTCGACGCGATGCGGTCGGTCATCGAGATCGACACCCTGAACCACAACGATCGGTCCGTGCTGGACGACCCGGGCGTGCGCGAGCTGGTCGCCCGGGCCGAGGCCAAGGCCCGCGAGATGGAGGCGGGGGGCGACTGGCTCCGCGCCCATGTGCTGTTCGCCCGGCTGCACCTGCTGTTCGATCGCGAGCGGACCTACGAGCCCGATGTGCGCCGGCTGGGGCTGCGCCGGACCATGCTGCGGTTCTATGTCCCCGAGCTGCTGCACAACATGATCAGCGCCCAGCGCGTCGAGGACGGCGAGGAGCCCCTGCCCGCGTTCAACAAGCTGGGCGAGGACTGGCGCGAGAAGCTGTCGGGCGTCGACGAGGGCATGGTGTTCCGCGCCATCGGCACCGGCGCGCAGATGCATGTGGACCGGGAGCCCCTGGCCGACATCATGGTCGCCGGCTTCGAGGCGGTCCGCACCATGGTCACCACTTCGGACCTGGCGGAGGCGTTCCCGCGCCTGAAGGAGCGCGACGATGTCGAGCGCTTCGTCTCGTTCCTCGATTCACGCATCGCGTCCCTCCGCGCGAGCCCCGCCAAGGCCGACTTCTCGGAACTGGTCGTCTCCGTGCGCCGGATGCTGTCGACCAACGACTCAACCGTCCGGATCGACCGGGCGGCGGTGCTGCACGAGTTCGCCGACGGCGCCATGGGCGAACTCGACGAGTTCTCCTCCATCATCTGGCCCGGGGACCTCGAGCAGTTCGAGCGCACCACCCAGGGCACCTTCAAGGGCGTGGGCGTGCAGATCACCCAGAACGAGGCGGGCGACATCCGCGTCGTCACGCCCCTGTCGGGCACCCCCGCGGCCCGGGCCGGCATCCGCGCGGGCGACCTCATCCGCAAGGTCAACGGCGAGTCCACGCTGGGCATGGGCACGCTCCAGGCGGTCACGCTCATCACCGGGGAAGAGGGAACCCCGGTGACCCTGAGCGTCGAGCGCGAGGGGCACGACGGGCTCATGGAGTTCAACCTCATCCGGGCGGAGATCCCGATCCACGCCGTCAAGGGGTGGCGGCGCACCGGGCCGGATGAGCTGGACTGGGACTGGTTCATCGACCGCGCCTCCCGCATCGGCTATGTCCGGCTCAGCCAGTTCACCAACAACACCACCGCGGAGCTGCGCAAGGCGGCGACCGAGATGGCCGCCGGGGGCGTCAAGGGGCTGATCCTCGACCTCCGGGGCAACCCGGGCGGGCTGCTGAACGAGGCCACCGGCGTGGTCAGCCAGTGGGTCGATCAGGGCGTGGTCGTGACCCAGGAGGACAACACCGGCGTCGAGCGCGCCCGCGAGACGGTCCGCTTCGGCGATGCGCTCCTGTCCGACATCCCGACCATCGTGCTGGTCAACGAGGGCTCGGCCTCCGCGAGCGAGATCGTCGCCGGGGCGCTGCAGGACTACCGCAAGGCGGTCATCGTCGGCGACCGCTCGTTCGGCAAGGGCTCGGTCCAGCAGGTGCTGGGGCTGGGGCCGCGGGCGGCGTTCAAGCTGACCACCCAGTACTACCGCCTCCCCGGGCGCGACGGTGCCCCGGGGCGCCTCATCCACCGGCGCCCCGAGAGCACCCGCTGGGGCATCGAGCCCGATGTCGTCGTCGAGATGCTCCCCAAGCAGTTCCTCGACGCCTACCAGCTCCGCACCGAAGCGGATGTCGTGGAGTTCGACGGCGCCGGGAACCTCGTCAACCGGGAGAATGCCTCCGACCCCACCGACCTCGTGGTCAAGGGCATCGACCCCCAACTCGAAACCGCCCTCCTGCTGCTCCAGAGCAAGGTGAGCGTCGACATGCCCGGGTCGCGGGCCCAGGCCCACTGAGTGCTCCTCACAGCATGACCTCGTTTCCTCGGTGGGACGGGCGGCCCGCCCGTCACTCCCGACCCCATTGGAGTCATCCCGTGAGCGGTTCTGAGCCCAGCGAAGCCCGAATCTGCGCCCCAGCGCCCCGTCGGGGCCGATAACTCCCCGGTGCCGACCGACGACGGACGCATCCTGGTCATCGCCGACGGCGGGCTGCCCGCGCTCGTGGCCCTGCTGCTCGCGCCGGAGCCGGAGAGCGTCATCGCCTGGATCCCCCCGGCCGGGGCGCCGCCGACGGACCTGCCCGCAGGGGTCATCGACGGGCCGCGTCGGGCCGCGGTCGAGGCCCAGGCCGACTTGCTGGGGCTGGGCGGCGTTGAGATCGGGCGCTGGCCCGGCGCCGGGTGGGAACCCCCCGGTTCCCCCGGTTCCCCCGGCTCCCCCGGTTCCCCCGGTTCCCCCGGCTCCCCCGGTTCCCCCGGCTCCGCCCAGGGCGAGCCGCCTGCGACCCTGTCGCTCGACTGGATGCTGCTTCTGGCGATCGACGACGCGCGTCGGCTTGGTTGCCCGACGATCGCCTGGCCTGCGGCGTTCGGGGATGACCTTTCCGGACTGGCCGCCGGCGCCGATCGGGTGCGCCTGTTCACCCGTCTCGCCGGGCTGAGCGGCAGTGACGGTGCCACGCTGAAGGCGCCGCTCGCCGACCTGACCGACGCGCAGGTGGCGGACCTGGCCCTGGACCTCGACGCGCCACTGGACACGCTGTGGTGGCGCGGGGGCCGCGCGGAATCCGGGGGGGAGGCCGGGGAAGCCCGGCTGCGCTGGGAGGCGGCACTCGCGGAAGCCAATCGCGATCGGGGCGTGCTGGTGGAGGATTCGATCGGGTTGAGAGTCCGATAACTGGGCGACGGTTGCTCTTGCGACGGGCGTCGGGTTCGCTACACTGCTCGGCTCGGCCCAGCGGGCCACCTCCGCCCTCCCCGGGGGGTCGGCGCGCCGGATCGATCCAGGAGCAGGTGTCCATGTACGCGATCTTCGAGGACAGCGGTTCGCAGTTGAAGGCCGAGGTCGGGGCCGTGCTGACGGTCGACCTTCGCGCCTTGCCCACCGGGGCCAAGACGGTGACCTTCGACCGCGTGCTGATGGTCGGGGGCGAGTCGGGCCTGAAGATCGGAACTCCCTATGTCTCCGGCGCCGTGGTGACGGCGGATGTCCTCGAGGCGGAGTTCAAGGACCGCAAGGTCGAGATGATCAAGTACAAGCGCCGCAAGGGCAGCCGCACGAAGCAGGGCCACCGCCAGCGGTACATGAAGGTCAAGGTCAGCGCCATCCAGGGCTGAGCGGTCCGGCGGACGATCCGTACACAACTTGCAAGGCCGCGCCCGATCGCGCGGCCTTGTTGCTTTTCAGCACCTGACAGAATGACCTCACCCCCTCGGTGGGACGGGCGGCCCGCCCGTCTCTCCCGGCCCCCTGGGAGTCAGTCTGTGAGCGGTCATCATCTGCCCGAGACGCCCGCGAAGGGCCCCCGGTCCAGCCGGTCGCCCCCGGTGGGGTCGATGACGGGCTTGGCGGGGTCGGTGAGGTCGCGGGTGAAGACGCGGGAGCGGGTCTCGCCCGCGATGCCGGCGGGGCGGAGGAAGAGCCCGAGCGAGACATCGCTGGAGATGGTGTCGACCCCGAACTCGAACTCGAGGGTCCACTGGGGGAAGCGGCGCTCGACGCGGGTGGTCATTTCCTGGAGGTCGGCGTCGTCGAAGTCGGCGGTGCCGAAGACGGCGGCGGCGTACTTGCGCGTCAGTTCGTAGCGCACGCCGAAGTCCAGGAGCGAGGTCGAGAGCGCGTCGGTGGTGCGGTAGTCAAAGAATGAGGAGAAGCCGTAGCCGTGGTCGAAGAGCACCCCGGCGGTGAGTCGGGCCAGGGTGTTCTCGTCGATGTCGTAGATGACGGTGTTCGTGAGCGCGACGGCGTCGGTGAGCTGCATGAGGGCGTCGTTGGCGACGAACTCACCGAGGTTCGACCCCTCGGGGCGGAACTCGATGAACCTTCCGATGGGGCTCTCGATGTCGACATCCTCGGAGGACCAGACATAGTTGGTGTCGAGGATGAGCCAGTCGACGCTGCGCCGGTTCCCTGGGCCGCCGCGCTGGGTCTGGAAGGTGTTGCGGACGCCCGCGCGGGCGGCCGAGCCGCGGGAGATGGACTCGACCCCGTCGTCGTACACGGGCAGGTCTCCCTCGGCGATGGTCGAGCCGGCGGTCCAGAGGGTGGCGCTGGGCTCGATGATGTGGCGGATGCGCTGGAGGTCGAAGAACTCCGAGCGCACGCGGTCGTCGATGCGCTGGATCGTGGTCGCCAGGCGCACGCCCAGCGATCCCCAGAGCCGGTACTCCTCGTCCAGCGCGCCGTTGTTGAAGTCGTCAAAGTCCTCGTCCCAGGCGGTGACGCGCCCCGCGCCGAAGGGCACGATGTTCAGCGGGCCGGAGGCGAGCGGCGCCGAGAACTCGTGGCGGGTGTCGAAGCGGTTGACGGCGCTCTCGAAGAGCCCCTCGGCGCGGAGGCGGTCGGCGGGTGACTGGTTCGGCGCCAGCCCCAGCGCCCGGCGCGCGTCGCTCGTGGTCTTGAAGCCCAGTTCCCGGGCGGTGGGCTCGGTGAAGTTCAGCGCGACGCGGCTGTAGCGGTACTCGCTCGAATAGGAGAGCAGCCCGTTGAACAGCGAGTCGCCCACGCGCGTGTACGACACCTCGGGCAGGCGCTGCGTGTTGTAGCCCAGCGACTGGAGCAGGTAGTCGTTGGGCGTGAAGTCGTTGAAGTTGTTGCGCCCCTCGATGCTGAACAGACTGCGTTCGTCGAGGTGGCGGGCGTAGATCGAGGAGGTGAACTCCCGGCGGGTCCGCGTCTCGCCCGGGAAGAAGGCGGGGAGCAGGGTCTCGTCGGAGGCGTAGGCGCCCTCGAGGAACAGCGTCCAGCGCTCGTTGAGTTTCCAGACCTGCTCGAACTCGGCGACGCCCCGGAACTCGTTGTCGTGCTCGATCAGCGCGCCGCTGGGCAGCCGGTCGTGCCCGTCGTCGTAGATGCCCCAGGCGTAGAGCGACCCGCGGATGTCGGGGATGCTCCAGGAGAGGTCGAGCCCCGCCGCCGGACCGCGGGAGAAGTACCCGTCGATGAGCAGGAGGGCCTCGTTGCCCTCGGCGGCGTCGAGCCCCAGCGCCGTGTACAGGTCCCACGCGGTGCGCACGATGGGGTCGCCGCCGCGCGAGCCGATATCGACGCGGCGCAGCGGCGTGGGCTTCAGTTCTCCACGCACGGAGGGGAGGCCGATGGTCCTCGTGCCGCCCACGAGGAAGCCGACGCCCTCGGCGTCCACATAGGGCGCCGCCGGGCCTGATTCCCCCGGCGCCGGAGCCCGCTGCGTGATCGTGACCGAAGTGGCGCCGATCGCAAAGTGCGGCTCGGCGAACCCGACATTCGCCAGGCGGACATCCTTCGCGCTCCACTGGCGGTCGGACTCCTGGCGGATCGCGTCGGCCCGCATGTACAGCGGCATGCCCGCCTTCTCGTCGTAGGTCCAGAAGACCGCGTCGAGCACGATGGCCCGCTCGGTGCGCAGGTCGTAGTACACCCGCGCCCCGCGCAGCGTGTAGTCCCCCGACTGCGCCACCACGCCGCCCTCCAGGTACACGCCCTTCACCGCGCGGACGGGATACTGGGGCAGCCCCGGCTCGGTGTCGTCGGTCAGGAAGACGACGGCGCGCTCCGCCGACAGCTGCACCGTGCGTCCGCCCTCGCTCGTCGCGCGGCTGTACTGCAGCGCGACCCCGTCGGACAGGATCACCGCCCGGTCCGCCCGCTGCTCGAGGACGCCCAGCGCCTCGATCCGGCGCGCCGAGAAGACCACCACGCCCTCGTCGCCCATCCGCACCGGGACGCGCTCCGCGGGCGGAAGGGGGTGCTGCCTGGTGCCGCTGGGGCGCGAGGATCAGGCACGGCAGACCATATCGCAGGTGCTGCAGACGCGGTTAGAGACTGTTGATTTGCTGTCGATTGGCGG
>DOJA01000121.1:0-2302 GCA_003511945.1 Phycisphaerales bacterium
CGGGGGCGGGTGCGGGGGCGGCGCTCACCACGGGGGCGCGGGCGGCGCGCATGTGGGGCTCATCGAGGGTGTGGATGACGCACCGGCGATCCGGGACATGATCCTCGATCGCGTCAGCCGGGCCCGCGGGGCCGGTCTGGGGGACGAGCGCGCCCCGGCGCCCGGCGCCTGCGGATGGACCACCGAGCGGGTGGAGGCGCTCCGCGCGATCCTCGCCGAGGCGCGGGCGCTCCGTGCGGCGGTTTGACCTACAATCGCTGCTCGCCAAAGGAGCCCCCGGATGACCGACACATTCCACTGGCTCGACATCGAGCGGATCGCCGAGGGGCTGGCCGACGAGCACCCGGACCGGGACCCGGCCCATGTGTCGTTCACCGACCTCAGGCGCCTCGTGACCGAGCTCGACGGGTTCGAGGAGCAGACGGGCCACCCGTGCAACGAGAAGATCCTCGAGGCCATCCAGATGGCCTGGATCAAGGAGAACACCCTCGGCCCGGTCGAGTTCGAAGACGACGACGACGAGGGCGACGGCGGGGACCGCTCAGCCGGGCTCTGGTGATCGCGGCCCGCAGGCGAGGGTCCGACGCCGGCGTCTGGCGATGGCGTTGTACCCCGCCGTGCCGGCGTGGCTGATGCCCGGCAGGTGCATGAGCAGGGCGGGGAGCAGGCCCAGGGGCGTCCGGCTCAGCGCCCGGCGCACCGCGGGGAACCCGACCAGCACGCGCCCGTCGCGCGTGCGCATGGGGATGCCCTCCATGGCGGCCTCCATGCGGACGGGGAGCAGGTGCTCGGGCGTCGTGGTCGAGTCGGCGTAGTCGAGGCGGCGCAGCCAGTCCAGGGCGCGGAACAGGCGGACCGAGCGGCGGCACATGCCGCACTGCCCGTCGTAGAAGAGTGTGTCTCGGGGCACGGGGGATGCTATGCGCGCCGAGTCATGCCTGGGGCGCGAAGACGGAGCGGCAGAACTCGACATCCGCGCCGGGCATCGCGGGATCGGTGGAACCACGGAGGTTGGCGCGGGCCTGGCGCTCGTTCCGGAAGCCGGGTATGGCGGAGCACACCTGCTCGTGCCCCAGAACAAAGCGGCAGGCGGCGGAGGCGAGGTCCTCCACGCTCGCGCCGAAGCGCTGCTTCAGCTTCTCGACCCTGGGCTTGAGCGCGCGGAGCCCGTCGGCGGCGAACTGCTGGTTGTTCGTGCGCACATCGCCTTCTTCGAACTTCGGGGGCTTCTCGGGGTCGAACTTGTCGAGCAGGAGCCCCTGCGCGAGCGGGCTGAAGGCGACGAAGCGGCAGCCGTGCTCGTCCATCAGGCGGGGCAGGGCGGCGCCGGGACGGATGAAGTTGTCGCGGAGCATGTTGGCCCAGGACTGCAGCACATCGGGCTTGACGACGGGAACGACGCGGGCGAAGTCCTCGTCGCTGTAGGCGCTCTGGCCCACGGCGCGGACCTTCCCCTCGTTCACCAGCTCGCGCATGGTCCCGGCGGCGTCGTGGAGCATCTCGCCGAACCCGCCGTGGTGGAAGTAGTAAATGTCGATGCGGTCGGTGCCCAGGTTCATGAGGGACTGTTCGCACTGGCGCCGGATGTGGTGCGGACGGTAGGGGTGGTCGCAGGTGCCGCGGAAGTGGCCCATCTTGGTGGCGATGACCTGCTGGTCGCGGCTGACGCCGATCTTCCTGAAGATGTCGCGGAGCATGCGCTCGGCGCGCCCGTTGCCGTAGATGTCGGCGTTGTCCCAGTGGTTGACCCCGGCGTCGAGGCCGGCCCTGATGCCGGCGAGGATGTCGTCCTCGTTCACATCGCTCCAGCCGATGGGCTGCCCGTTGGTGAGGGACCAGTTCGGCCCGCCCATGGTCCAGCAGCCGAAGCCGATCTCGCTGACCTGGATGTCGGGACGGTGGCGGCTGATGGCTCGGTATCGCATGGGGCGGATCATAGCGGCGCAGCGTCGGGTCAGATCCGCGCGCCGCCGAGCAGCCCGAGCACGCGCGCGCCGGAGTCGCGGGCGATGAGGATCGCCTGGAGCGACGCCTCCTGGAGGATCTGCGCCCGCACGAGGTTCGAGACCTCCACCGCGAAGTCGGCGTCGCGGATCTGCGAGCCGATCGAGGTCAGCGACTCGAGTTCGCGCTGGAGCGCGCTGATCTGGGAGTCGTAGAAGTCCTTCTGCAGCGCGCCGATCGACGCCCGCTCGTTGTTCACCGAATCGTTGATCCCGTCCACCAGCTGCTGGGCGAGTTCGAGGTTGCCCGCGTCGATGCTGAGCGCGCCGCCCGACTTCAGGTCCTCGATCGTCAGCCC
>DOJA01000121.1:2342-6332 GCA_003511945.1 Phycisphaerales bacterium
CAGCCCGCGCGGCGGCTCGCTCGGCGCCGGGGCCGCACCGGGCGCGAGGGGCGCCGGGGGTTCCTGGGGTTCCGGGGGCGCCGGGGGGAGGTCGAACACTTCGCCCAGCGCGCGGGCGGTCCACTGCTTGAAGATGCGCTCGCCCTCGAAGGTCGAGGTGTTGTGGACGAACTCGATGGCCTCGATCACGCCGTCGAGTTCCTCCTGGAGGGCGGACTTCTCGTCGTCGCTGAGCCCGCCGGCGTTCGCCCCCTGGGTGACGAGGGCCTGGAGGTGGATCGCCAGGTCGGAGACGACCGACAGCGCGCCCTCGCGGGCGCTGAGGCGGAACTGATCGCGCTCGAGGGCCTCGATCCGCTTGCGCACCGCGACGGCCTCGCGCGAGAACTGCTCGGAGGCGATGAACCCGCTGGGGTCGTCGGCGGGCCGGTTGATGCGCAGCCCGGTGGCCAGCCGCGTGGCGGCCTGGTTGATGGACTGCTGGTGACGCGCGAAGGCGTGCACGCCCATCAGCTCGGCGGTGTTCGTGATGGCGCTGATGATCGCGGGCAAAAAGCGACCTCCCCGACCGGACTTGGTGCACCCGGTCGGGGAGGGATCGGCTGAACCGAGGGGTCGATGAAGGCCGAGGGGCGGACCGACTCAGGTTGGACGAGGTCCGGGAATTAGTTACAGGCGTATTCCCAGTTTGACGACGATGCTCCGGTGTCCAACCAATTCGCCAAGACTGAGGAATGATCATCTGAGTCCACGATGCCATTGCCGTCCGCATCACCGCGCGGACCGTGAGTCAGCCAACGCACGTTGATTGCTATGAAGTCCTCGAAGTCAACGACTCCATTATGATCCGCGTCGCCCGGCACGATGTTCACGGTGAAGCGACGCCAGGTCGACAGATATGGATCATCGCGATTGCTGTAACGGAATGGACCGGTAGAACCGTCCGACGCTTTGACCCTCCAGTAGTATGACTGACCATTTACTAACAGATTGTTTGGTAGCAAGTACGATGTTGTGGTCAATTCTGCGGACGTATGATAGAAGACAGGCGACTGCTCGACAGGGTCCATGGTAATCTCCACAACATATGTGACCGTGCCGGAGGCTAGATCCAAGTCCGGCGCCGCCTCCCAGCAGAAGGTGGGTCTGTTTTGAACGACCGTGGCCGGCGGGCCGATCCGAGCGAAGCGGCCGGGCGCGGCGTCGGTCATTAATTCGGTCGTTGAATAAGTCAACGCCGCGCAGGCCTTGGGCAGTCCTTCCCCAGTCTCATCGTCGATTCCAACCACCGGACCGACGGTATGATCAGCGGTGTTTCGCAGGATCTCCTCAACCGCGGCTGCGGTCAGCGAAGGATTCCGCGACAACACAAGCGCCGCCACCCCGGCCGTGTAGGGTGACGAAAAGGAAGTACCTGTTCCCAAGGCCACACACTCGCCCGGGGCCGCGAAGTCGACCGCTTCAGGGCCGCTCGTCACTCCACCAAGATACTGGCTCCAGCACGCACGGTCGCCGTCAGCCCGGATCGCTCCGACGGCCAAGACATGCGGCAGACGCGCCGGGGCAACAATACCACTACCACTCTCTACTTCACCAAAGTTACCGGCGCCAGCGAAGTGAATCATGCCCGCAGCAGCGGCCGCTTCGTACGCTTCCTCCACGGCCTCGGTGGTTTCGAAGGCCGAACTGTGATTCGTAACGCGAACACCCACGCTCATGGCCCAGCCCAGAGCTCGTATCGTGTTGCTGGACCAGGTTATTGCTTCGCCAACTCTCACCTTTCCAAGAATCACCCGGCATCCTGGCGCAATCCCGACAGACTCGGTGGAATCGTTGATCAGTCCTGTCACGCACTTCGCAACGGCGCAGGCATGCAAGGTGCTTGGGCACAAGCCCATGGTGCTGGCCACCTGCACGGGCGGGGATACAGTAAAGTCCCAGCCGGCAACATGGTTAAACGGAACATTAGGCCCGCTTTCAGCAGCGTCATCCATTACGAGCACAAGCACATCCGGGTCACCGATTGTGATGTTCCACGCTTGTGGCGCATCCAGATCGACATCCGCTACACCGGTCACCGGGGTTGTGATGCAGTCGCCAAATTCACCGACTGAGCCGCAGTTGACAACCTGACCGACATTGTTCAGCGCCCAATCAGAGGCATAGGATGGATCATTCGGCGGATTGCTCACCCAGCCCCCACCGGCGCTGCACAGTTGTGCAGACCTCGCCTCGGACAGCCAGTCCGGTTCCGCGAACTGCACGCCCTCGCTCTCGGCGAGCGAGTTTGTGACATCGAGTACATCCAGACCGAAGGTCATCGAGGTCTCCACATGGATCAAGCCCTTGATCCCGTAATAATCGCGTGTGATCTTCATCGCGCCCGGGATCGTGGCGAGCGTCGACTGAATACTGGCTTCCTTCACACCGTCCACAAACTTCACAAACATGTCCGGAGTCGGCGCCAGCCACAGGCCGGTCTCCCCGATCAGCACCGGCGCGCGGAAGGCGCCGATGCCTTCGTCCCGGGCCGCCAAGCCGTCGGCCTTCGAGATCGCCCAGACGCCCTCGCCCATGGAGAAGGCCTCGGTGCCCTCCGCCGCGAGGTGATCGCGGAGCCCGGACCGCTCGACCTCGCCGTCGCGCGCCGAGCCGAGCAGGACGAGGACTTTACCCTCGGGGTCGAGCCGGAGAGGCCGGCGCTCTCCCTTCAAGACCCGGTATGGGGTCCCGTCGTCCGCGGCCAGGGCATGGCCGGCGTGCGCGAAGACACCCACGGACGCAATCAGCGCCGCGGCAGCCCGATGTTTGAGTGACATTCAAGGATTCCTTTCGTTGGCAAGCCACCCACGAAGGACCGCTGCATGATGATGGGGCGGGACAAGAGAGTCAAGGAATATTCGGATCGTCTTCTGCGTCTCTCAGATCTTCACTCCGCGTTCACGATGTACGAACGGCTGCCGCGGCGGCTTCTTGAATCCGCCCCCACGCGGCGCGGACATGCTCCTCGCGGGTGAACGGGCCGCCGATCGCCATCCGCAGCACGACTCGATCGACTGCGCCCGGCCCGACGGGGACAACGGTGGGCGTGATGAGCATCGCGCCGCTGTCGTTGAGGGCCTTCACGAGTGCGCGGTTGGCCTCGTCGCCCGCGTCGCCCTCGGGCCCGCGGTAGCGGAAGCACACCAGCGAGAGCGATCGCGGAACCGGGACCTCGAAGCGCGCATCAGCGCGGACGAGCGCCTCGAACACCTCCGCCAGACGCACGCTCTCGCGGATGTGCGCGCGGAGCCCCTCGGCGCCGTAGTGGCGGAGCACGAACCACAGTTTCAGCGCCCGGAAGCGTCGCCCGAGGGGGATCTGCCAGTCGCGGTAGTCGATGACCGCGCCGGCGTCGCTGGCCGCGTTGCGGAGGTAGGCAGGGGTGATCGACAGGGCGTCCACCAGCGCGGCACGGTCGCGGGTCCAGAAGAGCGAGCAGTCGAAGTTCGTCAGCAGCCACTTGTGCGGGTTGAAGTTGAAGGAGTCGGCCTGCTCGACGCCGGAGATCATGGCGCGGAACTCCGGGCACACGCAGGCCGCCCCGGCGTAGGCCGCGTCGACATGCAGCCAGGTGCGGTGACGCGCGCAGACCTCGCCGATCGGCCCCAGCGGATCGACCGCGCCGGTCGATGTGGTGCCCACGGTGGCGCAGACGAAGAACGGACGGCGCCCGGCGCGCTGGTCGTCGTCGATCATGCGAGAGAGGGCCGCGGGGTCCATGGCGAGCGAGGCGTCCACCGGGACCGCGCGGACGCCCTCGCGCCCGAGGCCCGCGACCATGCCCGCCTTGACCACCGACGAGTGCGCCTGCGAGGAGGCGTAGGCGGTGAACTCCGCGCCGACCGGCGCTCCCACCGACGCGCGCGCCCGGGCGGCGACCATCGCGGTGAGGACCGCCTCGCTCGCCGTGGCGTGGATTACCCCGCCCCCGGAACCGCCCCCAGAACC
>DOJA01000027.1:0-433 GCA_003511945.1 Phycisphaerales bacterium
CCAGCCCCTTCGCCTACTACCTCGGCTCGCTCGCCATGCGGGCCGCCGGGCGCGGCGCCGAGCACGAGGAGTTCGCCCGGCGCCTCCGCGCGCTCGCCCCGAGTTCCGCAGCCGCCGGGTGGGTCAGCGGGCCGCCGACGCTCACGCCGCGCGTTCATGTCCTCTTTGAGAGCGGCGTCGCTCCCCGCCGAGAGCCCGTCACCCAGACCATCGCCGGGTTTGACATCCTCCCCCTCCCCCGCCTGGTCGTCGACGACCGCGACCGACCAGCGGCCCTGCGCCTGGTGACCGAAGACGGCTCCTTCACCACCGAACGCCTCGCCAGCATCGACGCGCTCGTCGCGACCGACTTCAACGACCGGCTGTGGGAGCTCTGGGGACGCCCCATCCTCGCGACCCTGCTCAAGGTGGGCGCCGCCGAGGCCGCCGCCCA
>DOJA01000027.1:517-879 GCA_003511945.1 Phycisphaerales bacterium
GGCGCCGCCGAGGCCGCCGCCCAGAGCGTGAGCGACCACGACACCCGCGGCCTCATCCGTCTCGCCGGCATCCTCTGGGCCGGCGCCGCCGAGGCCGACCTCCGCACCTGGCGCTCACTCCCCGGAGAACAACACGCCGCCGAGCTCCCCGCGCCCGCCAGCGGGAGTGTCCGCGTCGAACTGCTCAGCCGCTCCGGGCGCGTGACCGCCTCCCGAACCGTCCAAGTGCCGCCCGACGCCCCCTCGCTCATCTACGCCCGCAGCACGCGCGACGCCGTGCTTCGCATCGAAGCCGCACGCTTAACGAGGTAGCATGATCTCTCAGAGTGGCTCACAGACTGACCTACCTGACCTCCGGTGGC
>DOJA01000027.1:980-3996 GCA_003511945.1 Phycisphaerales bacterium
TCCGGTGGCACAGGCGTCCCGCCTGTGTCTCCCCTCGACCTACCCCCTCTGGTGCTGGTGGCACAGGCGTCCCGCCTGTGTCTCCGCGCACCCGCCCGATCATTCCGCAGCGGTCCGACGACCATCCCCCCCCGAAAGGACTCCTCTCCATGACCCGCCGAACCGCCTCCTTGCTCCTTGCGAGCGTCTTCTCCGTCATGGCGGCGTGCCAGAGCAACCAAGGCCCCGTCACGCGCCCCGACGAACTCACCGCCGACGACTGGCGCTGGGCCGCCGCCCAGATGGTCCAGCAGATGAACGAGAACGGCATCCTCGCCAAGTACCGCGGCCCCGCCAACGAGCCCGTCGTCGTCGCCATCGGCGATTTCCAGAACCGCACCAGCAACCTCAACTTCTCGTTCAACCGCCGCTTCATGTCCAACACCATCGAGACCGCCCTCATCAACAGCGGGCAGGCCACCGTCAACATGGACATCACCGGCACCGGCGGCTCCGTCGACGGGCTCCTCAAGGGAATCCAGGACCTCCGGGGCTCCCCCCAGTACGACCCCACGACCTACGCCGGCGGCAAGGCACGCATCCCCGCCCTCATTTTGTTCGGCTCAGTCGACGCCGCCAGCGTCTCCGAGGGCCGGCGCACGCAGTACGACTACCAGGTCAATGTGCGCCTGCTCGACACCCAGACGCGCACCGCCGTCTGGAGCGGGCTCGTGGACTTCACCAAGCGCCTGAACCGGGCCGTCATCGGACAGATTTCACATTCGCCCTCGTCCGGCTGACGCGCCGGACGATCCGCCCGCTGCTATCGTCCCCGCTCATGACCACCATCGAACCGCACACGGACGGCGCGGACGCTCCCCTCCCGCTCTCAATCCGGCTCACCAACCTCACCGTCATCCTCGTCCCCTTTGCCGCTCTCATCCTGGGCATCGCCTACGCCTGGGGCTGGGGCATCGGCTGGACCGAACTCGCCCTGCTCGTCGGGATGTACCTCCTCACCGGGCTGGGCGTCACCGTCGGCTATCACCGGCTCTTCACGCACAAGTCCTTCAAGACCGGCAAGGTCATCACCGCGCTCCTGGGCGTGCTCGGCTCCATGTCCGTCGAAGGCCCCATCCTCCGCTGGGTCGCCTTCCACCGCGCCCATCACCAGCACAGCGACGACGAACTCGACCCCCACTCCCCCCACGGCCACGGCGGGGGCGTCCTTGGAGTCCTCCGCGGCTTCTGGAACGCCCACTGCGGCTGGCTCCTCACCCACCCCAACAACGGGCTCGACCGTTATGTCGTCGACCTCAAGCAGGACCGCCTCGTCAAGGCCATCAGCGACCTCTTCCCTCTGTGGATGGTCGTCAGTCTCCTCCTGCCCGGCGCCATCGGCGGGCTCATCACCCTCTCCTGGTCCGGCGCCGCGCTGGGGATGCTCTGGGGCGGGCTCGTGCGCATCCTCCTCGTCCACCACATCACCTGGAGCGTGAACTCCGTCTGCCACCTCTGGGGCACCCGACCCTACGAGAGCCACGACGAGAGCCGCAACAACCCGATCGTCGGCGTGCTCGCCTTCGGCGAGGGCTGGCACAACAACCACCACGCCTTCCCGACCTCCGCCCGCCACGGGCTGGCCTGGTGGCAGGTCGATGCCTCCTACGCCGTCATCTGGACCCTCGCCCGCCTGGGACTCGCATGGGATGTGCGCATCCCCGCCCCCGAGCGCCTCGCCGCCAAGCGCCGCTGAGTTCGTCGATCCGGCTACTCTTGCAACATCCCGTCGGCCCATCCGACGGGTCCTCCGTGGGTGGGGTGGCCGAGTGGTTGATGGCGCCGGTCTTGAAAACCGGTAAACCCGTCAGGGTTTCAGGGGTTCGAATCCCCTCCCCACCGCTTCTCATTCAGAGGATCTGGCGCCGCGTCGTCGCCCGCTCCCAACCCCGCACGCCCGCTCCCAACCCCTCACGCCACCGCGCTGATCCGGAACCCCGTGATCAGCTTCACGCGCTTGGAGACCAGCAGCTTCGCCGACGCCACCTCGCTCGCGTGAGCCCCGCCGGCGCCCGCCCTCCGGGGGGCCGCCTGCGGAGCGTCCGCCGCCATGATCGCAACCACCGCCAGAGCCGCGAGGACCACCCCGCGCTTCAGGAACGAGCCGATCTGGAAGTGTCCGGATAACTGCATGTCGGGCCGCCTCTCGGTTTCCACGAGAGTGCCCGCAACCGGGTGGTCCGTCAAGGTTTTTCAGCAAGCAGCGCATCGATGCGGGCCACCAGGGCCGGATCTTCCGGAGAAGTTCGCGGGTCAAACCGCTGCACCGCGTTCCCCTTCCGGTCCACGAGGTACTTCGTGAAGTTCCAGGACGGCGCCCCGCCCGCCGGCGGCGCCAGGTCCGAGAGCTGCTTGAACAACGGGTGCCGCCCGTCCCCCAGCACCGCGATCTTCTCAAACATCGGGAACGACACCCCGTACTTCTCCGAGCAGAACGCCGCGATCTCGCTGTTGCTCCCCGGCTCCTGGCCCTTGAAGTCGTTCGCCGGGAACCCCAGCACCACGAGCCCCTTCTCGCGCCGACCCTCGTACAGCTTCTGCAGCCCCTCGTACTGCGGCGTCAGCCCGCACTGGCTCGCCACATTCACGATCAGCACCACCTTCCCCTCGTACTCACTCAGCGCCCGCGGCGTCCCATCGATCAGGTTCACCGTGTGGCCCAGCACAGACGCGCCGCTCGTCGATCCGTCCCCCGCCGCCATCGCCACCGCAGGCGCGATCGCCACGATCGAAGCCCACCGGAACCACCGACGAAGCCGGGCGATCAGAGTCATCGTGCGATCCTCCAAAGGGGTTGGCGACTCCCCGATCATGCTACCGGGGTCTCCAGCGCTCCTCTCAGAATGACCGACTCCAACTGGCGGGACAGGCGCCCCGCCCGTCTCTGAGCGCCCCGCTTCCTGCCTCCGGTGGGACCGGCGCCCCGCCCGTCTCTAAGCGCCCCTCTCGCTGCCTCCGGTGGGACAGGCGTCCCGCC
>DOJA01000027.1:4219-4342 GCA_003511945.1 Phycisphaerales bacterium
TTTCCCCCCCCCGCCGATCTACCCCCTCTCAACTTGCCTGCACGCGGAGCGTGCAGAAGAAGTCACCTACAGTCGGCCCGTGGTCCTGCTCACCCGGACAGTCCGTCTCATCGTCAACCCCAC
>DOJA01000247.1:0-149 GCA_003511945.1 Phycisphaerales bacterium
ACCCGCCGGCGCCCGCCTGCGCCCGCCTGCGCCCGTCCTGCGCGCCTAAACTCTTCCCCGATGTCCTGCTGCCCGCGCCCGGACCACACGCCCATCCGCGACCGCGAGATGCCCTCGTGCGATGATCTGGCGCGCTTCGGCGGCGACGA
>DOJA01000247.1:279-751 GCA_003511945.1 Phycisphaerales bacterium
CTGGCGCGCTTCGGCGGCGACGACATCTCGTGCCCCTCCTGCGGCAGCGATGTCTACCACGACGCCTCACAGTGCCATGTCTGCGGGCACGCGATGACCGATGCATCCCTTTATCAGGGTCCGCGTGGCTGGGTTCCCCTCGCCGCGGTGCTCGTCGTGCTGGGGATGGTCCTGGGGTTCGTCGGCTGGATGTTCTGAACGCGACGCGCCCCCTCACCCCTCGGCGTGGCCCTCGGGCCTCATCAGCGGGAACAGCACCACATCGCGGATGCTCCGCTGGTTCAGCATCACCATGCACAGCCGGTCGATGCCGATCCCCAGCCCGCCCGCGGGGGGCATGCCCACCTTCAGCGCGAACAGGAAGTCCTCGTCCAGGTTGCGGAAGGTGCTCTCCTCCTCGTCGAGCCCCGCGAGCTGCTGGCGGAACTTCTGCTCCTGCACATCGGGGTCGTTCAGCTCGGTGTAGGCGTTG
>DOJA01000247.1:852-8209 GCA_003511945.1 Phycisphaerales bacterium
AGCGCTCGGCGATGGTCGGATCGTCCGACCTGGGGCGGGTGAGCGGGCACAGGGGCGCGGGGTAGTCGATCACGAAGGTCGGCTTCGCGGGGTCGATCGCTTCCTCGGCAAAGTCAAAGAGCGCGCCCACGATCAGCGCCGGGTCGAGCGCCTCGCCCTTCTTGCCCCGGGTCGCCACGCCCCGCTTCGCCGCCTCCTTGAGCGCCCGCGCGTGGTCGGTCATGGGGAAGCCCAGCGTGCGCTCGAAGAGGTCGGCGTACTTCACCTGCGCAAAGGGCGGCCCGTAGTCGATCTCGACCCCGGCGCTGCGGACACGGAGCGGGGCGCCAGGCCCGACCACCTCGCGGGCGCACGCGCGGAACATGCCCTCGGTCAGCTCCATCATGGTGCGGTAGTCCCCGAACGCCTCGTAGATCTCCAGCATGGAGAACTCGGGGTTGTGGCTGCGGTCCATGCCCTCGTTGCGGAAGTTCCGCGACCACTCGTAGACGCGGGGCATCCCCCCGACGAGCAGTCGCTTGAGGTACAGCTCCGGCGCCACGCGCATGAACAGGTCGATGCCCAGCGCATTCAGGTGCGTGACGAAGGGGCGCGCCGCCGCCCCGCCGGCCTGGGCCTGGAGGGTGGGGGTCTCCACTTCCACGAACCCGCGCTGCGCGAGGTACGCGCGGATGACCGACGCCAGGCGCGAGCGCAGCATGAACACCCGCATCGACTCGGGGTTCGACCACAGGTCGATATACCGCCGGCGCGAGCGCAGCTCGACATCCGCCAGCCCCTTGCGCTTCTCCGGGGGCGGGGCCAGACTCTTGGCCCCCATCTCCAGCCCCGAGGCCCACACCGTGACCTCCCCCGTCCTGGTGCGCATCAGCGGCCCGCGCGCCACCACGATGTCCCCCAGGTCCAGCGCCTTGGCCACCTCGAACCCCGGCGCGGCGCAGTCGCGCTGGCTGATGGCCACCTGCAGGTCCGCTGCCGCCCCGGCGCACGAGCCCCCGGGCGCCGCTTCCTCCGCCGACGCCGAGGTGTGGTCCCGCAACTGGAGCCACACGAGCTTGCCCGCGTCACGCTTGAGGACCACCCGCCCGGCGACCCCCACCACCGGGCGCGGATCACACTCTCCCTCCCCCCCTGGGGGAGGGCCGGGGAGAGGGACGCCCGTCGCCCCCGTCCCACCCTTGGCGGCGTTCTTCCGCGCCTCCTCGATCCGCTTCCACGCCTCGTCGGCCTTCTCATCAAACCGCGACCGCGCCTCGCCGATGGTCACCAGCCCGTCGGTCCGGTGGCCGTAGGGGTCCGCGCCCAGCGCGCGGAGGGCGTCGCGGTTGGTGCGGCGCTGCGCCTCGGCCCAGTGCGGATCCTCCGTGTGCGGCGGGTGCTGTGCTTCCGATCGCTCTGCCATAGGCCGCCATGCTACGCGCTGGGGCCGCGCGCCGGGGGTGCCCGGCATCCCAAGCTTGCTCAGTTACAGAGGTCGGTCCTGTCTGGCCCTGGCCCGGGGGCAGGTTCGCTGAAGGGACGCGTCCAGCGCGCGATCATGGAGCCGCACTCTGGGCAGACTGGTGAAGAGATCCCTCGCAGGTCGTACCCGCACTTCGTGCAACTCGTGTGCGCCTGCCCAAAGTCAAACCCGCAATGCGGGCACTTCCGCAGCCCCTTCCTCCGGTTGTCGAAGCAGCACGACGGGCACCGGCCGTCGAAGATCGTCAGTCGCGGCACCAGCCGTCGGACGACCAGCGCCACGCAAACGGTCACGATCGCTGTGATGCCGACGATCGACCCCGCGCCGAACCACGGCGTCATGACGGCCGCCCCGATCAGCGTGATGAGCAGCGCCGGCCCAACAAACCATGGCCCCGCGCGTCTCATCGAACGGTCCCACAGCAGCCATGCGCCAATCGGCGCTGCGAACAGCGCGCCATAGACCAGGCCGCTCAGCGGCAGCGCGCCAAACGCCGCAAGGACCGCGAGCCAGCCGCGTCCCGCCGACAGGGAGTAGTGCCTCGAGAACAGCGCGCAGAACGGCAGGCCAAGAATGACCCCGAACAGGAAGCCCCAGCCGACCATCGCCGCGGCCACATCCGCTCGCCGAAAGAATGTGTGCCGCCGCTTCACATCCGAAGTATCCCATCCCGCGCCAGTTTCCCCTAGGCCCCTACACTCACTCCGATGCCCCCCACCAGACGCATCGGCCTCTTCACCGGCGGGGGCGACTGCCCCGGGCTCAACGCCGTCATCCGCGCCGTCACCAAGAACGCCATCCTCAACCACGGGCTCGAAGTCGTCGGCATCGAGGACGGCCTGCTCGGGCTCATCGAGAACCGCTGCCGGCCCCTCTCCTTCAACGATGTCTCCGGCATCCTCCAGTTCGGCGGCACGATCCTGGGCTCCTCCAACAAGGCCAATCCACGCCGCTTCCCCACCGCCAGGAACCCCGACGGCTCCCTGGTCTTCTCCGACATGACCGAGCGATGCGTCGAGCACGCCCGCGCGCACCGGATCGACGCCATCGTCGCGATCGGGGGCGACGGCACGATGTCCGCCTGTCGAGCACTTGTCGAGCGGGGCCTCAACTTCATCGGCGTGCCCAAGTCCATCGACAACGACCTCTTCGGCACCGACCTCACCTTCGGGTTCCTCACCGCGGTCCAGATCGCCTCCGACGCCCTCGATCGGGTTCACACCACCGCGTCGTCCCACGGACGGATCATGGTCGTCGAGGTCATGGGGCGCAACGCCGGGTGGATCTCCCTGTACTCCGGGCTCGCGGGGGGTGCGGATGTCATCCTCATCCCCGAGATTCCCTACGACACAACCGCCATCGTTCGCGCGATCGAGCAGCGCGCCGCCCGGGGCCGCAAGGCGACGATCATCTGTATTGCCGAGGGCGCCAAACCCAAGGGCGGCCTCCAGGCCGTCGGACGCATCGACCCCTCCAGCCCCGACCCCGTGCGCCTCGGCGGCATCGGCGCCATGCTCGCCGGGGAACTCGAGGACCGCACCGGCCAGGAGACCCGCGTCACCGTGCTCGGCCATGTCCAGCGCGGCGGGACGCCCACTGCTGCCGACCGTGTGCTCGCGACCGAGTTCGGCTTCCACGCCGCCGATCTGCTGGCGTCGGGCGCCCGCAACCGCCTGATCGTCCGCCAGGACGGACGCATCACCGACATCGACATCGCCGACGCCGCCGACAAGCAGCGTCTGATCCCCTCCGACCACTCGATGCTCCGCGCCGCACGAGCCGTCGGCACCTGCATGGGGGATGAAGAGTCCCTCACAGAATGACCCTTCCTCCCCGGTGGGACGGGCGGCCCGCCCGTCTCTCACACCTTCTTCTCGAAGGCATTCGGTGAGCGGTCCTGGGCGTCCCCTATCCTCACCCCGTGATCGACACGCACTGCCACCTCACCTTCCCCGACTACGCGGGGCGCGTGGACGAAGTGCTCGCCCGCGCCCGCGAGGCCGGCGTGACCGGCTGCGTCACCATCTCCACCACCACCCGCGACTGCCTCGACGCCCTCGCCCTCGCCGAGCGCTATGACAATGTCTGGTGCACCGCCGGCGTTCACCCGCTCTACGCGGACCAGGGGCCGCACGAGTGGGAGAACCTGCGCCGCGTCGCGCGCCACCCGCGCTGCGTGGGTTGGGGCGAGCTGGGGCTCGACAACCACTACGACCGCCCGCCCCGCCCGGTGCAGGACGCGGTGCTCGAGGAGCAACTCGCGTTCATCGAGTCCTGTCGTCCGGAGATCGACCTGCCGGTCGAGGTCCACTGCCGCGAGGCCTTCGCTGACCTGATCCCCGTGCTGAAGCGCACGACCCTCGACCCCGCGCGGTTCGTGTTTCACTGCTTCACTGGCACGCCCGACGACGCCCGGCTCGTCCTGGACTTCGGCGCCTGGATCAGCTTCACCGGCGTCGTGACCTACAAGAACGCCCCCCTCGTCCGCGAGGCGGCGCGCCTCGTGCCCCTCGATCGCCTCATGGTCGAGACCGACGCCCCGTTCCTCTCCCCGGAGCCCTTCCGGGGCGTGCGGCCCAACGAGCCGCGCTTCGCCCGCGTCATCGCCGAGTGCCTCGCGGGCGTCCACGCCCTGCCCTGGGACGAGTTCCACGCGATCCTCAACGAGAACACGCGCCGGTTCTTCCCGAGGATGGGCGGGCACCCCGAATGATACGGATCGTGAGTAGACATCGTGCGCGTCCGGCGCATGATCGGGTTACGCGATCGCATCTGGTGTGGGATGGTGTGCGTGGCCAGGAGGCCCACCCGTGCAGATCGCCGAACGCGACGCCGACGACCTCGTGAAGATGATGCGCCTGTCCCGGCGTGAGAAGGACGCCGACCAGAAGGGCCGCTCTCTCTGCGCGGCAAGGATGTGCAGCGCATCCTCGAACGCGAGTTCGGCGTGAAGTACACGCTCAGCGGGGCCTGCCCGCTCCTGCACCGGTTGGACTACTCGTGTCTGGCGCCGCGCCCGCGGCACGAGAAGCAGGACCTCGAAGCCCAGCGGCAGATCAGGGAGGACAGCGCCCCCCTGTTGTGAAGACCGTGCGCGCCGCGCTCGCGTCGCACGGCGGCCGCGTGCGCGTCTTCCTGAGGATGCTGAGCGATGAGCTGGACGAGCGCGAGCACGCCGTGCCCAACATGGACCAGGCGGGCTGGCACAAGGCAAGACGGCTCGTCGTGCCGGACAACATGACGGTGCTGCACCTGCCGCCGTACGCGCCGGAGCTCAACCCGGTCGAGCGTCTGTGGGCGCACCTGCGTCAGCACGATCTGAGCAACCGCGTCTTCGACGACTGTGCACACCTGCTCGACGCCGGCGCCCAGGCGTGGCAACTCCTCATGCCCGAACGCCTCCGCACCGTCTGCGCCTGCGACGACCCGCCGCGCGAGGATAGTCACGATGCGCACGATCACGATGCGTATCACAACTACGCCAATCTCCGCGCGAACCACTTCGAACATCTCGATCGGGCGCTCCGCCCCGATCGGTAATCGCCATGTCGCGTTCGGCGTGGGGCGCGGCGCAGGACGGCCACGAAAGTGCCGTCCACTTCTCCTCGCACCGCGGTGGGGACGAAGTCGGCGCCGCCCGTGTGTATAGTCCGCCTCCGAACCCCGACCGCCGGAGACGCTCATGGCCGTTGCCCGAACCGTTGCCGCTGTTCAATCGCCCGCTCGTGCCCTGCCCAAGGCGGTCGGCGTCGTCGGGTTCGCGCTGCTGACGGCGCTTCTCGCGCAGGTGACTATTCCTGTCCCCGGTTCGCCCGTGCCCATCACGCTCCAGACCCTGGCGGTGACGCTGGCCCCCCTCGCGCTCGGCGCATGGGGCGGGGCGGCGAGCATGGCGCTCTACCTCGCGTTCGGGCTCGTCGGGCTGCCCGTCTACGCCGGCGCCTCCGGCGGCTGGCAGGTCGTCCAGGGCGCGACCTTCGGCTACCTGCTCGGGTTCGTCCTGTGCCAGCCGGCGATGGCGTGGGCGCTCGGCCGCGCCAAGGACCGCGCGCCCTCCCTCCGGCGCGCTCTCGCGTCGATGGTCGTCGGTCACGCCGTCGTCTTCGCGCTGGGGCTCGCCTGGCTGTGGGTGACGCTGAATCAGGGTGAACGGAACTTCGGTGTGGCAGAGACCTTGTCGCTGGGGCTGTGGCCTTACCTCCCCGGTTCGGTGTTCAAGAGCGCGCTCGCGCTGCTGGTGGCCCGCGACCTCACGATCTGGGCCCGGCGCCAGGGCTGGCGCTGACCCGCCCGAGGGACCCCCCGAGCCCGGGCGAATTCCTGTAAGCAACCCCAAAATAGAAAAGATCGCGTGAAGATTTGGCAAACGCCGATTCGGCGATAGGTTTACTTTCGTCGCCGACGACTGAAGCCGTCCGTTCGTGCGCCGGGGGGGTGCACCCGGGGGGTGCACCCGGGGCGTGAACCCGCGGGGTGCATCCGGGGGGTGCATCCGGGGGGGGGTGTGTCGGGGGGCGGGTCCGTCTTCAGGCCCGGCGATGAACTCGGGGACGCGTCTGCCCCGAGGCGAGTGGGGTTGGTGCAAAGTCGCGGCTTAGCCGCGGAGGGAACGGACATGTTGGGCAGAATCGCGTCAAACCGGAAGGTATCGCTGCGCGCGGGCGCTCTCGTGGGGGCGCTCGCGGTGGCGGGTCTGGCCGGGCAGGCCTCGGCCGGAAGGATCAACATCCACATCGTCGGGCCGGGCGGCTATGGCGTCTGGATTCACATCCTGCATCAGCATCAGTCGTGGTCCAACCTCAGCCCGGACCTCTCCTCCGGCCACCTGAGCTACATGGTGCCCACCCTGGACCCCGCCATGGGGCTCGGCTACACCCTCACCGACGGCACGGCTCTCACCGGCGCTGATGCCACCGGCGTCATGGGCGGGGTTGATGTCTCCGGCGTCGGCTCGCCCCAGATGGACTTGGCCGGGATCTCGATCTGGATCACCTGGGGCAAGAACGGGCGGGGCGGCGGCATTCACCTGATCGATCTCTTCGGCTCGTCCCTCGCGTTCGAGGGCGTGACGCCCGACGGCAAGCTTGCCTACGGCGCCCACGGGCTCAACATCCCCGTCGCCTTCCACGAGACCGAAAACGGCGTCGGCAAACTGGGCGTCAACAACCTCGTCGTTACCGACCTGGAGTGGGTCTCCGACGCGCAGCTCCCCGCCCCGGGCGCCCTGGCTCTGGGCGCCGTCGGCCTCTTCGCGGCCTCCCGCCGGCGTCGGGGCTGACGCGGGCCCCAGTCCCCACACCCCAGTCCCCCCGTCTTCCGCCCCTCGCCCCCGGTGGTGCAACCTGGGCCGGGGGGCGTTTTCCATCCTTGGACGCCCCGACCGCCTGTCGGTATCCTTCCTCTCCCCCTGCGCTGCCGCCCTGATGGGTGGGCACGCGCCGGGTCGGCGAATCAACCTCCATCCCCGCTTCTCGGAGTTGCGCGCATGGCCTCCACCGGCGTGATCACCCAGGTCATCGGTTCCACCTTCGACGCCCAGTTCCCCGAGGACCAGCTCCCGGACATCTACAACGCCGTCAGCGTCGATGCGCAGACCCGTGCGGGGCACCTCAAGATCACTGGCGAGGTCCAGAAGCACCTCGGCGGGGGGCGCGTCCGCTGCGTCGCGCTCGGATCGACCGACGGCATGAGCCGCGGGCTCAAGGCCCTCGACCTGGGCGGACCCGTGCAGGTCCCCGTCGGCGAGCAGGTCCTCGGGCGCGTCTTCAACCTGCTGGGCGAGCCCGTCGACGAGGCCGGCCCCGTGCAGACCAGCAAAAAGCGCGGCATCCACCAGACCCCGCCCGAGTTCGCCGAGCTCAACCCCCGCACCGAGATCCTCGTCACCGGCATCAA
>DOJA01000247.1:8466-8927 GCA_003511945.1 Phycisphaerales bacterium
GCCATGGTCTTCGGCCAGATGAACGAGCCCCCGGGCGCCCGCCTCCGCGTCGCCCTCTCCGGGCTCGCCATGGCCGAGGAGTTCCGCGACGCCTCCGGCAAGGAAACCCTGATCTTCGTGGACAATGTCTTCCGCTTCACCCAGGCGGGCTCGGAGGTCTCCGCGCTGCTCGGGCGCATGCCCAGCGCTGTCGGCTATCAGCCCACCCTCTCCACCGAGATGGGAGAACTCCAGGAGCGCATCACCTCCACGAGCAAGGGCGCGATCACCTCGGTGCAGGCCATCTATGTCCCCGCCGACGACCTCACCGACCCCGCCCCCGCCACCACCTTCAGCCACCTCGACGCCTTCGTCGTGCTCGCCCGAGGAATCGCGGAGAAGGGCATCTACCCCGCGGTCGACCCCCTCGCCTCCACCAGCCGCATCCTTGACCCGGGCATCATCGGCGAGCGCCACTACAA
>DOJA01000247.1:9025-15076 GCA_003511945.1 Phycisphaerales bacterium
AGGACATCATCGCGATCCTCGGCGTGGACGAACTCAGCGAAGAGGACAAGCGAGTCGTCAGCCGCGCCCGAAAGATCGAGCGGTTCCTGTCCCAGCCCTTCTTCGTCGCCGAGCAGTTCACCGGCTTCGCCGGCATCTACACCCCGCTGGAGCAGACCATCGACTCCTTCGAGCGCCTCTGCAACGGGGAGGGCGACGACCTGCCCGAGGGCGCCTTCATGTATGTCGGCACCCTCGACGACGCCCGCAAGAAGGCCGAGAAGATGGCCAAGGGCTGAGCGGCATAAGCAGCAGG
This sequence comes from Phycisphaerales bacterium, assembly GCA_003511945.1. Classification (GTDB taxonomy): domain Bacteria; phylum Planctomycetota; class Phycisphaerae; order Phycisphaerales; family UBA1924; genus UBA11155. The sequence continues at coordinate 9,321 of DOJA01000247.1, forward strand.
CATCGGGCATCGGGCATCAGGCACCAGGCACTGGGCATCAGGCATCAGGCATCAGGCATCAGGGGCGAGCGGTGGGGGGGTGCCGTGGTACGGCGCAGCCGTGCCGCGCGGCTCTCCGTTTCACGCCGCCCCCGCCTACCCTCCGCCCATGCCCATCGACACGAAGAAGGCCCCGCGCCGCTCCCTTCGGTTCGCGTCCATCAACGACCTCCGCCAGGAACTGGACCGGGTCGAGCGTGCTCACCGCGCCGGCGCCATGCGATCGAGCGGCAACTGGTCCGTCGGCAAGAACCTCGGGCACCTCGCCTACTGGATCGACTTCTCCTTCGACGGCCCGCCCCCGGGGTTCAAGAAGCCGCCCTTGTTCATGCGCTGGTTCTTCCGCATGGGGCGGAAGATGGTCCTCAACGGCAGGATGCCCGCGGGCGTCCGACTGGGGGGCGTCCCCGCCGGGACCTACGGCACGGACGAGATGTCCACCGAAGACGGCCTCGCGCGCCTCCGCGTCGCCCTCGACCGGCTGGAACAGAACACACCCACCCAGCCCAGCCCCGCCTTCGGGGCGCTCACCCGCGATGAGTGGACCGCCCTGCACCTCCGCCACTCCGAACTGCACCTGGGCTTCCTCGAACTTGGGGCGACCGCGCACCGATAAAGAACACCGTCCGCCCGGCGGGCGGGCTCATGAACTCTTGCGGCCCCGCACCCTGATGAAGCGCCTCATCCAGACCATCCCGATCCTCGGCCCCGCTCTGACCCGGCTGGCCCGGGCCGCCAGGCGCACCTCGCGCGCTTTCCCGGGCTCGGAGGCCTACTGGGAGCGGCGCTACCAGTCCGGGGGCGATTCCGGCGCGGGCTCGTACAGCCGCCTCGCCGAGTTCAAGGCGGAAATCCTCAACGAACTGGTGCGCGAGCGTTCGTTCCGCACCGTCATCGAGTTCGGCAGCGGCGACGGGCACCAGCTCACGCTCGCCTCCTACCCGTCGTACATCGGCTTCGATGTGAGCGAGAACGCCATCAGTCGCTGCCGCTCGCGCTTCGCGGGCGATGGCGCCAAGGCGTTCCGACTGGTGAAGGACTACGCGGGCGAGCGGGCCGACCTGACGCTCTCGCTCGATGTGGTCTACCACCTCGTGGAAGACGCGGTGTTTCACGACTACATGGCCCGGCTGTTCGACGCCGCGGATCGCTGTGTCGTCGTGTACGCATCGAACACGGATCAGAATCCCGATCCGCGCCCTGCGCATGTGCGCCACCGCAAGTTCACCTCGTGGGTTGAGGCGAACCGCCCCGCGTGGCGGCTCGCGCGCCACATCCCCAACCGCTACCCCGACACGGGCGACCCGCGCACGGGCTCGTTCGCCGACTTCTTCATCTTCGAGAAGACCTGAGCCCCCGCCGGCGCTACCTGGCTCCCGCCCGCTCCCGCCAGCGCTTCGCTTGCGCGTCGTCGCCGTCTCGCGCCCGCTTCTCGTACGCCTCCGCGGCGCTCTCCGCCGCCGCGCGGGCGCGCTGGTGCGTCGGCCCCAGCGCCTGGGCCAGCACCTCGTAGGCCGGCTCGAGCTGCGTCAGCGCCTCGTCGGTCCGGCCAGCGCTCGTCAGGCAACGACCGAGCGTCACGCGGAACGCCGCCGCGTACCACGCCCCGCCCCCGGGGGCCTGGGACTTCTCCGCCCCCGCGACCGCAAGGCGAGCGGCCTCGATCGCCTCCTCCGTCCGCCCCAGTTCAACCAGCACCCGCGCGAGGTTGCTCCGCGCCATCGCCACATTGATGTGGTCCGCGCCCAGACGCTCGGACAGCCCAGCCACCGCCTCGCGGAACAGCGGCTCCGCCTCCGCGTGACGCCCCAAACCCATGAGCAGGTGGCCCCGGTTGTTCGACAGCCCCGACACATCCGGGTGCGAACGGTCCAGGCGCTTGGCGTACACCTGGCCCACCGCGCGGTACAGCGCCAGCGCCTCTTCCGTGCGCCCCACGGAGGCGAGCATGTTCGCCAGGTTCGCCGACAGGCGGGCCGCCGGCAGCCCCTCCGCGCCCGTGTCCCTCGAGTGGACCTCGATCCCCTCGCGGTACAGCGCCTCGGCCTCCGTGTACTTCTCCTGCTGCTTCAGGCACAGCGCCAGCCCGTTGCAGCACCCCGCGATGAACCGCGCCCGCGCGGGCGGGTCCGCAGCCCGCGCCATCTCCAGCGCACGACGGTAGATCGGCTCCGCCTCCGCGTACCGCCCCGCGTCGCTGGTCGCCCACGCCAGCGCGTGCAGCGCCGTCGCCGGCCCTTCGCCCGCACTCCGACCCAGCGACTCATAGACGGCGATGGCCTCCTTCGCCAGCCCCTCCGCCTCGGGGTAGCGCCCCTGCTCGATCCGCAGCCGCGCCATCTGCCCCAGCGCCTCGGCCAGCTCGATGGTCGCGCCCCCCCCCGGCCCCGCGCGGTGCATCGCCAGCGCCAAGCCGAGGTGCCTCTCCGCCTGGTCCACCAGTCCAAGCGAGTGGTAAGTCGCCCCCAGCGTGTTGCGCAGACTCGCCTCGACCTCGGGCGCCTCGCGGAAAGCGCTGTCGATCCGCTCCGACGCCTGGTCCAGCGCCTCGCGGACGGTCAGGTCGCGCCGGTCGGTCTTGACCGGGTCCGCCGCCGAGAGCATGTCCGCCAGGAACTCCTGCGACGCCGTCGCCTTGGCGGCTTCGAGCCGCGCCCGCTCCTTGGCGTCCACGGCGGCGCGCCGTTCCCGCGCCTGCCCCAGCGCAAAGACGCTCGACGCCACCGCGCTCCCCGCCAGCGCCGTCGCCACCACCGCCCCGCTCAGCACCACCGCCCGGTTTCGGCGCACGAACTTGCTGAGCCGGTACGCCGCCGTCGGGGGGCCGGCGCTCACCGGCTCGTCGTTCAGGTGCCGCCGAAGGTCATTGGCCAACGACGACGCGCTCGCGTACCGGCGCGTCCGGTCCTTGTCCATCGCCTTCATCACGATCCAGTCCAGGTCCCCCCGCAGGCGACGCCCCAGCGCCCGCGGCTCGCCCAGCGACGACGGGCGCGCGTCCCGCCCGCTCTCCCCGCCCACAGTCGTCAGCCGAGTGCTCGGACGGGGCGGGTCCACCTCCCGGATGATCCGCTGGATCTCCGCGTACGACCCCGCCCGCAGCGATTCGCTGTCGAACGGCAGCGTCCCCGTCAGCAGCTCGTACAGCACCACGCCCAGCGAGTAGATGTCCGACCGCGTGTCGATGTCCTGGGCCGTCATCTCCGCCTGCTCGGGGCTCATGTACTCGGGAGTCCCCACCAGCTGCCCGAGCTCGGTGTGGGCGCCGCCCCGCGCCGGACCCGAAGGCCCGATCGCCTTCGCCACCCCGAAGTCGATCACCTTCGGCATCGCCCGCCCGTCGGAGAACTCCACCAGGATGTTCGACGGCTTGATGTCCCGGTGAATGATCCCCTTCTGGTGCGCGTGCTGCACCGCGTCGCACACCTGGATCATCAGCTCCAGCCGCTGCTCGATCGTCAGCCGGTGGCGCCCGCAATGGTCCGTCAGCGGGACGCCCGGCACATGCTCCATCACGAAGAACGGGCGCCCGTCCACCGTCGTGCCCGCGTCGAACACCCGCGCCACATTCGGGTGGTCCATCATCGCCAGCGCCTGGCGCTCCGCCTCGAACCGCGCGATCACCGACCGCGAGTCGATCCCCTGCTTCAGCACCTTCAGCGCCACCCGCCGACGCACCGGCTCGGTCTGCTCCGCCAGGTAGACCACCCCGAACCCGCCCTCGCCCAGCGTCTCGAGGATCCGGTACGCCCCGATCCGCTCCGGCGCGCGCACCTTCACCTCCACCGCCCGCGACACGCCCACCCCCCCGGGGGGGGGCGGCGTCATCGCGCCGATCGGCAGCGTCTCGGCGTCGGGTCGGGACAGGTTGTGGGGGTCAGCCATCAGCAAGACCTCCCTCGGGCCACGCCCCCGGGGGGCGGGGCGATGGAACGCCGGGGATTCTACGCGGGGTGGCATGCGTGTGGCTCAGCACAAGCATGCTGGCCTTCCATTCCACCCATCATGCTTGCTCAGAGCAGCAAGCATGCCACCCAAGGCCAATCCCTCTCTCCCCGACTCCCTCCGTGCCGCCGCGTCTGGAAAGTGAATCCTCACACCCATCCCACCCGCGGCGTTTCGCCGACCAGCGGCCTCAGCCACTCCACGAACGCGGGGGTGACATCCATCCCGTTGAGGAACTCCGCGGGCATGTGGCGCGTCTTGGCCGCCACATCGGTCAGTTCCACCCGCTTGAACTCCGCGCCGTAGGGCCGCCCGGGGTTCGGGCTCCCCGCGCCGCCTGTGCGCACAATCGCGATCGAGCCCCGCGTCGGCCCGCCGAACGCCGTCCGGGCCGCCACGCGCCCGACCTCCCGCGCCTCGCGCGAGTCCACGGGCGACGGGTCGGGCCAGTACCGCTGCGCGTAGCCCAGCGTGTCCGCCCGCGTGCGGGGCGGCTTGCCCCCCGCGGGGGTCAGCTTCGCCGCCAGCATCTGCGCTGCGGTGTCGCCCAGGGCGCCGGTGCCCGACAGGCGCAGGTTCCCGTGAGCGTCCCGCTCCTGCGTCGGGGCCAGCAACTGCATGATGGGCGTGCCCTGCGCGTCCTGCACGCCCTCGCTGATGGCGATCAGGCAGCGCCCCAGGCGCGCGTACACCTGCTCCACCTTCGCCGCGAACTCCGCGAACACGAACGGCACCTCGGGCATGCACACCACATGCGGCCCGTCGTCCTCGCGCTGGCGCAGCAGGGCCGAGGCGCCGGTCAGGAACCCCGCGTGACGCCCCATCACCACATTGATCTTGATCCCCGGCAGCGCCCGGTTGTCCAGGTTGTCGCCCAGGAACGCCATCGCCACATACCGGGCCGCGCTGGCGAAGCCGGGCGTGTGGTCGCTCATCATCAGGTCGCAGTCGATCGTCTTGGGCACATGGTACGCGCGCATCTCGTACCCGCTCGCGCTCGCCATCTCGCTCACGATGCGGCAGGTGTCCGACGAATCGTTCCCCCCGATATAGAAGAACGACCGGATGCTGTGCTTCTTCAGCCCCGTAAGGATCCGCTCGCAGTACGCGGGGTCCGGCTTGTCCCGCGTCGAACCCAGCGCCGAGGAGGGCGTCGACGCCACCAGGTCCAGCCGATCCTGGGGCAGGTCCGTCAGGTCGACGAACTCGTCCTTCACCATGCCGCGCACGCCGTGACGCGCGCCGAGGATCCGCCCGACCCCCTTCTGCCCCCGCAGCCCCTCGATCACCCCGACCAGCGACTGGTTGATGACCGCCGAAGGCCCGCCCGACTGGGCGACCACCGCGTTCCCGCTTGGAATCTCACTGGCCATGGCGCGTGCTCCGATGAGAGAAGCCCCATCCTACTCGCCTGTATCATCGCGCTCGATGCGGGCACCCGGGTTGATCATTCCCCTCCTCGCGGCGGTGACCCTGCTCGGCTGCCAGTCCGCCGCGCCGGTGCGCTCGCGCGAGGCGATGGTCCCCGCCGGGCGCTACGCCGAGGCCTTCGACGCCGCCCGCGGCGTTCTGCTCGAGCACGAGTTCGAACTCGCCCGCGTCGACGCCCGCGCCGGGGTCATCACAACTCTCCCGCGCCAATGGGCCGGGTTCATGACCCCCTGGATCCCCCACGCCGAGGAGCCCGGCTCATCCGTGGACGGCCTGCTCAACCACGAGCGCCGCCGGGTCCGCGTCGTCTTCAGCCCAACCGCCGCCCCCGCCCCCCCCCG
>DOJA01000247.1:15107-16753 GCA_003511945.1 Phycisphaerales bacterium
CCCCCCCCCCCCCGGGGGGGGGGGGCACGCCCGCGGACGACGGGACCGATCTTCGAGCGCTCGACGAGCCCCTGACCGCCCGCGTGGAGGTCACGGTCGAGCGCATCCAGCGTCCCGGGCGACGCGTCGGCGTGCCCAGTGTCCGCCTCTCGTCGTACGCTCGCGACCCCGACGCCGAGGCGTCGGGAGAGCCCTCGTGGTTCATCGTGGACGACCACACGGACGAGGACCTCGCGTCGCATCTGGCGGGAGCGATCCGCGGGCGGCTGAACCAGCCCACCGAACACGCTGCGAACAAGTAAGCCCGTTTCGCGCAAGGTTGGCCTGAAAAATCCGAGCGATTCCGCTATCGTCCGATAAGCGCCGCCGGAACCCCCGATTCTGCCGGGTCGATGTGTGCCCGTTTCCAGTCTCCCCGAAGTGAGGGCCGATAAGAGCGGGGACTCGTTGCAGCACCCGTCGGCGCCCCGCCCGTCCGTTCGTTCGGCGCCTTTCCACGATCGAAAGGACCAGAAGGAACACACGACCATGAGCGACCACGCGAGCGATCTTCAGCACTTCTCACTCGCCGCCGAGATCATCGCGCAGGTCTGCGCGCTCCCGGCGGTGGCGACGCAGGACTGGTGCGACCGCGCCGCCGGCGCGCTGCGCACGGTGCGCCCCTCCGCGATCGTCGCCCTGACCATCGCGAGCATCGGGCCGCGGGGCGAGATCGCTCAGCCCGAGGCGACGGGCGTCAGCGGGACCGACACCGCCGGGCGCACCCTCGAGTCCGACGCGCTGCACCCCGAGCACTCCCGTTCGCTGGACTGGTTCATCGACGCTCCCCCGGGGCGCCCCTCGGCGGTCCGGGCCGCCCGGCTCGTCGAACTCCCCTGCGCCCAGTCCTGGAGCGCCACCGCGTCCGCGCGCCGCTGGGCCCGCCTGGGCGTGACCGACATCTCCGTGGGCATCGCGCCCATGCCCGGCTACAGCGCCGAGCGCTCCCTGGCGATCGAGTTCGGGCTGCCCCCCAGCGAGCACCCGCTGGCGGTCTGGGAGCTCTCGCTGCTCCGCGCGATGCTGCCCCAGCTGGTGCAGCGCGCGACGCTCGCCTTCGGGCTCGAGCCGTCGAACCAGATGTCCCGGCTCACCCAGCGCGAGCAGCAGGTCCTCGAGCACCTGGCGCTGGGCAAGAGCGTGAAGCAGATCGCCACCGACCTTGCCCGCAGCCCGCACACGGTCCACGACCATGTGAAGTCGCTGCACCGCAAGCTGAACGCCTCCAGCCGGGGCGAGCTGATCGCCCGCGCGCTGGGGCACCTGGCGCCCAACGCGCGACTGCCCCGCCTGGCCGAGGTCGAGGGCGCCCGCGTCAAGACGACCATGCCGAGCTCGACCGCCGTCGAGTCCGAGCGCCGCCTGATGTCGGCCTGAACTCCCGTCTCAACGCCCAGAAGCACCCATCGCGCACCCGAGCGACGCCGCCGGGCTGGTTGTCGATACAAGAGTTCACCGCCGAGACGCGGAGAGCGCCGAGAGAGACAGAGATTCGGGGGCTCGGAACTCTGAAGCCCGACGCCGCTCCAAGCCTCGGGTGCCCCGGCCAGCGAACGCAGCGAGTCGTCCGCCCCCCGGGCGGGGGCATGGACCAACCACGGAGACAC
>DOJA01000034.1 GCA_003511945.1 Phycisphaerales bacterium
CCACCGGGGAGGCGAGGCCACTCCGTGAGGGACCCTCAGGGGCAGACATCGAGCCAGTTGGAGAGGACGCTGGTGATGTCGTCGAAGTCGACCACGCCGCTCGCGTCGGCGTCGCCGGGGCCGGTGGCCGGATCCGGGGGGGGGGCGTAGTTGTTGAGCCAGTTGGAGAGGATGGCGGTGATGTCGTCGAAGTCGACAATGTTGTTGCCGTCGGCGTTGCCGGGGCAGAAGACGATCCCGGGGGCGCGGGGGCCGATGAACAGGACGGCGTTGTACGACTCCGGCGTGCCGGCGTTGTCGTAGGTGATGGTGGCGTTGACGATCGCGCCGCCGAAGGAGAAGGGATCGGATGCACCGGTCACGACGGCGCCGGGCTCCTGCGGCTGGAGCAGGTGGGCGCTGTGGAAGGCGCCGGAGGCGATGGAGTCGGAGTCCTCGAGGGTGAGGGTGTCGATGGTGTACGAGCGGGTGGAGTTGGCGCCGAGGAAGGAGTCGCCGGACTTCACCAGCGCCTCGAGCCGGTAGCCGGCGCCGGTGTTGACGGCCTTGATCAGCGCGCGTCCAACGAGACCGCCGGTGGGCTGGTAGGCCGCGACGAAGTAGACATTGCCCAGGCGGTCGATGGCGGGGGCGGAGATCGAGAGCGGGGCGGCGTCGACGATCGTGCCAAGGGTGGCGCCGGCGGGGCCGTCGAGGACTGGCTTGCCCTCGAAGGCGGCGACGGTCCACGAGGAGCCCCCCCCGCCGCCAGGGAAGCGGGCGACGGCGACGAACTCGCCCATCGCAGGGTCGGTGGCGGTGGCGGCGGCGAGGGTGTCGCCCGTGGCGGGGTCGAGCCCCACGCCGACCTGGCCGTTGCCGCCCCGGAAGCAGACCTGGCTGAGGTACTGGAGGAACTCGGCGTCGCCCGAGGTGTTGGCGGTGAAGCCGGCGCCATCGGTGATGGCGACGGGGAGCGTCGCGGCGCGGGTGGCGACGGGCGTGCCGACGGCGTTGATGGCGGTGAGGTTCAGCGTGTCGGTCTTGGCGGTGGGGAGGGATGAGGCGCGGGCGAGGGAGGCCATGGTGCCCACGCCGCCCAGGGCGTTGACGAGAGAGAACGAGGGGTTCCCGCGGTGGGCGTCGACCCCGGCAGCGAGGTGGGTGTTGATGCCCGCGCCGCCGTTGGGGCGGTAGTCGTTGGAGAAGTCCAGGACGAGGGGGAAGGCGGACCCCGCGACAGAGGCGGGGAGTGAGGCGGGGGTGTTGGTGGTGACGGTCGAGGCGTTCACCTCGAACACGGAGGCCGGGTTGTCCGAGCCGCGGTTGACGCCCGCCAGAAGGAAGAAGCGGTTGAGCGAGGTGCTGCGCGTGGGAAGCGAGACGGAGACGATGTTCTCGCCGTTGACCTTGGTCGAGCCGGAGGAGTTGAAGTCGTCAACGCGGACGGCGAGGTTGCCGGAAGCGTCCACTCCGCCAAGAGAGACAGTCGAAGTGTTCACGGAGGCGTTGTCGGCCCGTCCCGCTCCGGCGACGACGCGGTCGACGAACAGGCGGGCCGGCTCGGCGCTCTTGCGCCCGATGATCGCTCCCGCAGCGAAGGAGGTTGAGATCGAGAAGTCGCTGAAACCCAGCCCGAACTGCCAGTCGAAGGCGGTGACGCCCACGGTCGCGGTCGGGGCGTTGACGGCGGTGTTCACGCCCTCGCCCGGCGCGTTCCAGACGCTGTAGGCGGTGGAGGCGAAGGCGGTGGCGCCGAGCGCATCGGGCGAGACCGCCGCCGAGCCGAGGATGAGCGAGGGGAAGAGGATGTCGTCGTCGGAGTGGGCCTTGGCGACGGGGCCGATCTGGTACGCGTTGCCCCAGGACGAGGTCAGGGGCACGAGGTCCACGACATACCTGTGGCGGACGGTCCCGCCCCACGGAATGATGGCGTCGGTGGCGCCGGGGGCCGGGATGGGGACGACACTGTCCTGGGCCAGAGCGGCGGCGGCGGTCACAAGGGCGGCCGTCGTCGCGGCGGTAAAGCGTTTCATCGTGGCGGGTCTCCCGGTTTCCGAGGGCCTTCCCACAAGACCAGTGGATCATGGGGGGCACCTGATACCCAGTCAACCCGGATTCGAGAACCAAACTTCGGGGGGGCGGCGGCGATCCCGATAACTCCCACTCGTTGATGGGCTATTCCGGCTGTTCGCGGGTGCGGAAGAGGGGCTGGCTCTCGATGCGGACCTTCTGGAGGCGCATCCACTCTTGCCACTCGGGGTCGGCTTCGAGCATGAGGGAGCGCTCGAGCCAGCCGAGGGTGCGGTCGTTGGGCTCGTTGAGGAGGGTGTCGGCCCGGATGGCGCCGCGCAGGGCGGGGAGGTAGGACCCGTCGCGTTCGAGCGCGCGGATGTAGAAGCGCCGGGCGTCGCGGAGGTAGCCCCGCGAGTCCCACAGGAGCCCGATGTTGTAGTAGGGGCGGGGATCGTTGGGGGCGAGGTCCGCTGCGCTGGCGAAGGCCTCGGCGGCCTGGAGGTACTGATCGTCCTTCATGAGCAGGACGCCCAGGTTGTTCCACGCCGCGGGGAGCTGGCGGTAGGTGCCGACGGCCTGGGTGTAGAGCCGTTTGGCCTGGGCGGGGTCCTTCTCGCGGGCGGCCCGGGCAGCGAGGGACTGCGCCTGGATGAGGCGCCGGGTGTCGTCCTCGACGACGCTGTCGGGGAGGCCGTCGACGCGGATGGTCTTGGTGCACGAGGACACTGCCCCGGCGAGCGCGACCAGGGCGAGCAGGAGCGGTCCGGATCTCGGTCGAGGTTTCGTCATGGGGGTCGATTATCTCCGGCCCGATTCGTACACGCTGAAGCGGACATTCCCGCCCCAGCCGTTGGAGATCGGCTGGAGACGGATCTGGGAGAGGAAGATGCGCCCCTTGAGGTTCGGCTCGTTCAGGGCGGCGTCGATCCACCGGAGGATCGTGGCCAGGTTCTCCATCTGGATCGTGGCGCCGATCTCGCTCCGCTTGATGAATGGATCCTGGGACTCGGTGAACTCGCGCTTCTGCTCGATGATGGGCGGGCGGGCGAAGCCCAGGGCGGGGTTCTTGGCGGTTTCTTCGAGCTGGCTGACGAAGAAGGGCTGCGGGGGGTAGAGGGTGTTCACATCGACCGCCGCCCGCCGGAGCGCGCGGATCTGGTCGGACAAGGCGACGACCTGCGCCCCCTGGGCGCGCCGGACGCGGAGGGTGCGCGATTCGCTTCGAACCTCCAGCCCGGCCCACGCGAGGTAGAGGATCGAGGCCAGCAGCAGCGCCAGCGGGACCAGCAGCAGCGACACCGGGCGGTTGGCGCGGTCGGCGGCGCCGGCCATGGCGGCGAGGGCGGCTTCCTGCTGGGCGCTGCGGGCGGGCATCGCGGGTCAGTTCCTCCAGGCGCCTTCGAGCACCAGCTGCTGGTCGTTGCTCAGGCGGGGCTGCACGGACCAGGAGACCGGCCCGCTCAACTGCCCGAGTTCGACGCCGATGGCCTCGCCGGTGCGCCGGTCGGGGGTCTTCAGTTTGAGCGAGGTGTTCGTGCGGTCCAGCGTCACCTCGATCAGGCGGACGCCCTCGTGGGGCGCGAGCAGGGCGGCGAGGCGCTCGAGTTCCTCGTGCATCGCGCGGGGCTTGGGCGGGAGTTTCACGCGCCCCTTCTCCTTGGCCTGGGTCAGGACGGACTCGAGCACCTTCACCGGGTTGGCGGCCCGCTCGATGGAGGGGTCGTTCAGTTCCTTGAGGCGCGCCTGCGCGTCGGCGCGGGCCTGTTCGGAGATCGTCGTCAGCGCGCCGGCGTGCTGGCTCAGGCGGTAGGCGAGCCCCCCGATCGCGCCCGCCACGCCCAGCAGCGCGGCGGCGGCCCATCGGAACTGCGTGCGGCTGGCGCGGGTCGGACGCTGGGAGAGCCCCGCCAGTGCGCGGGCGGGCGAACCACCGTCGGCGCCGGGGGCGGAGGCGGCGCGGGTCAGCGTCGTGGCCACGGGCGCGGGCTCGTTGAGCGCGCGGGTGCGGGCGTCGGGCCAGCGCTGCGTGAGAGCGTCGGACAGGGCATCAGCGAAGTGGCCCAGGACGACGATGGAGGACGGGGGCGAGCCGAGGTGCGTGCTCCAACTGAGCCAGTCCAGGGCCAGGCGGTGGACCGAGCGGTCGATGGAGGGGGCGTCGGCGGCGTCGTCCATCGCGACGCTCCCGCCGACGATCAGCCCGCCGGCGCGGCCCCAGCACCAGACGAGGCGAGGGCCATCGCGCAGCACGGCGGCGACGGACGAGCCGTCGGCCGGCGATTCGGCGCACCAGGCGGCGGCCATGGCGTGCCACAGCGTGCTGACGAGGTCAACGCGCACGCCCCGGGCGTCGAGAGCATCGAGAAAGAGCCGGGCGGCGGCGTCGGGCGCGCTGAGGACCGCGAGGGACGACGCGGACTCAACCGCGCGCACGCCGGCGCTCCCGACGGGGCGGTTGAGGCGCCGGAACAGGCCGACGACCCCGCGCCGCGCGGGCGCGCCGGGCGCACCGGGCGAGGGCGCGTGCCGGCTCTGC
>DOJA01000075.1:0-231 GCA_003511945.1 Phycisphaerales bacterium
AGGCCATGCTCGAGGACATCGCGGTCCTCACCGGCGGCAAGCCGATCATGAAGGACCTGGGCATCGACCTCGACGCCGTCTCCCTCAAGGACCTGGGGATGGCCAAGAAGATCGAGATCGACTCGGACAACACGCTGATCCTCGAGGGCGCCGGCTCCAGCAAGGACATCCAGGCCCGGTGCGAGCAGATCCGGCGCGAGATCGAGAACACCACCAGCGACTACGACCGCG
>DOJA01000075.1:345-4043 GCA_003511945.1 Phycisphaerales bacterium
TGCAGGAGCGGCTGGCCAAGCTGTCCGGGGGCGTGGCGCAGATCAATGTCGGGGCCGCGTCGGAGGCGGAACTGAAGGAGAAGAAGGCCCGCGTGGAGGACGCCCTGCACGCGACCCGGGCCGCGGTCGCCGAGGGGATCGTCCCCGGGGGCGGGGTCTCCTTCGTCCGCGCCCGCAAGGCGATCGAGAACACCAAGGAATGGAAGGCCGTGTTCGGCAAGCACCAGACCGCCGAGGATGTGGGCCATGTGAAGTACGACTACGCCGCCGGGATGGAGATCGTGCGCCAGGCGCTGGCTGTGCCGACGCGGACCATCGCCGACAACGCCGGCGCCAAGGGCACGGTGGTTGTGTCGAAGGTGGCCGAGGGCGACGCGAAGATCGGTGCCGCGTTCGGGTTCAACGCGCTGACTCTGGAGTACGGCGACATGCTCAAGCAGGGCGTGCTGACCCCCGCGAAGGTGGACCGCACGGCGCTGCAGAACGCATCGAGCGTCGCGACGGTGCTGCTGACGGCGGACTGCGTGATCACCGAGAAGCCGCAGGAGAAGGACGACCACGCGGGCCACGCCCACGCCGGCGCCGGGATGGGCGGCATGGGCGGCATGGGCGGCATGGGAGGCGGGATGGGCGGCATGGGGGGGATGGGGTTCTGAGCTTGTGACTCCGGTGGCACGGGCGGCCCGCCCGTGGCTCCATGACACATTCGTCAGCCCGACGAGGTCGAGTAACGCCATGAAGTTCCGCGTGGTCATCGAGCAGGACGAGGACGGCAAGTTCATCGCCTCCTGCCCCTCGCTCCCCGGCTGCTGGATTCAGGGCGACACCCGCGAGGAGCTGAGCAGAACATCAAGGACGCCATCGGGGGCTGCCTGACGAGTCTCGCCAAGCACAACGATCCACTCCCGTGACCACCCCCGCGCCCACCCAGCCCGACGCCATCTCCCACCGCACGGTCGACCTCGGCCGCGCTTCCAATCGAGCGCTCGCATGACCAGCACCGAACTCACCAACCGCATCACAGTCAACCCGGCCATCTTCGGCGGCAAGCCGATCGTGCGGGGGCGCCGTCTCGCGGTCGAGCATGTCCTGGGGATGCTCGCGGCGGGGGACTCGACCGAATCGCTCCTCGCGGCCTACCCGTGGCTCGAACGCGAGGATGTGCTGGCGTGCCTGGAGTATGCCCGCCGGCTCGTGGCGCATGAGCGGGTCGAGCCCGCGATCCGAACGGGGGACGCTGCGTGAAGTTCCTGCTCGACGCGTGCGTATCGCGGTCGGCGTTCGATGAGTTGCGCGCGTCGGGCTTCGATGTGGAGTGGGTCGGTTCATGGAAGGATGTCTTCGGCGATGAGGAGGTACTGAGCCGAGCGTTCACGGCCAATGGGATTCTCGTGACGCTCGACAAGGACTTCGGTGAACTCGCGATCGTGCGCAGGAGCGTTCACGCGGGCATCATCCGGTTGGTGAGTCAACGGAGCGACGAGCAGGCCGCACTCGTGAAGGCGGTCGTCGAGAAGTAGGCAAGCGAGATTCAAGCCGGCGGCATCGTGACGGTCGAGAGCGAACGAGTGCGTGTACGCCCATCAGAAGCAGAGCCCAAGTCGTGACAGCCCCCACCCCCGCCCAGCCCGACGCCATCTCCCACCGCACGGTCGACCTCGGCCGCGAGGAGGAGTTCATCACATGGCAGGACTGGTTCGGGCGCGCCATGGCCCACATGCGCGAGGTGCTGCCGCCCGAGGCCCACGCCAGTCTCGCGTTCCGGGTCACGCTCGCCGACGGGCGCCAGTTCGCGGTGCGCCAGGTCCTGACCCATGTCGTCCGGGGAAGGTGCACGCTCCAGCCCTCGCGCTGGAACGAGCACGAGGCGGTCTGCGATGTCATCACCGGCTACCAGTTCCTGGGCGTGGGCGAGGACGAGCGCCTGACCTCCCTGGTCGTCCCGCCCGTGGCGATCGAGAGCGTCGAGTGCGTGCTGGTGGCCGGCGAGGGCGAGCCAAGCGACGAGCCCGACGAGACACGGACCCCCTTCGGCTTCTACAAGCGCGAGGCGCTGGAGAAGCCGGTCGAGCAACGAGAAGTCGAGGAGCAACTGGCGGCGGAGCGGCACGGCTCGCCGTGAGGCATAGGACCCGGAGCAACCAACCCCCGTCGTCACCGCGGCGTACGGGACGCCAGACTTACAACGGAGAAGCATCGATGGCCGTCAAACCCCTGGAAGACCGCGTTCTGGTGAAGCCGATCGAGAAGAGCAACAAGACCGAGTCCGGGCTCTACCTGCCCGAGTCGAGCAAGGAGCGCCCGGTGCAGGGCACCGTGGTCGCCGTCGGCCCCGGCAAGCTGCTGGAGAACGGCAAGCGCGGCGAGATGAGCATCAAGAAGGGCGACACAATCGTGTACGGGAAGTACTCGGGCTCCGAGGTCGAGATCAAGGGCGTGGAGCACCTGATCCTCCGCGAGAACGAGGTCCTGGGCATCCTGGAGAAGTGATTCACCACAGAGACACGGAGACACGGAGAAGTAGCAGGATTCGGTTCTGAACCAATCCCCACCTCCGTGCCTCAGTGTCTCCGTGGTTCAACGATCGAAAGCGAGCACAAGCACATGGCTACGAAGCAACTGATGTTCTCCGACGCCGCCCTCCTGGAGATGAAGAAGGGCGTCGAGCAGCTCTCCCGCGCGGTGCGGGCGACGATGGGGCCCGCCGGTCGGAATGTCGCGCTCCAGAAGTCCTGGGGCGGCCCGGCGGTGACCAAGGACGGCGTGACCGTCGCCAAGGAGGTCTCCCTCCCCGAGCCCATGGAGAACATGGGCGCGAAGATGGTGATCGAGGTCGCGAAGAAGACCAACGACCAGGCGGGCGACGGCACCACCGCCGCCACCGTGCTGGCGGGCGCGATCTTCGTCGAGGGGCTGCGCCATGTGGCGGCCGGCGCCAACCCGGTGCATGTGCAGCGGGGGATCAACGCCGCCGCCGAGGCCGCCTGCGGGGCGATCGACGCCATGGCGGTCCGCTGCAAGGGCAAGGACGACTACACCAAGATCGCCACCGTCAGCGCGAACCACGACAAGGAGATCGGCGGGCTGATCGCCGAGGCGATCCACAAGGTCGGCGCAGAGGGCGTGGTCGAGGTCGAGGAGGGCAAGGCCGCCGAGACGACCCTTGAGTATGTCGAGGGCATGCAGTTCGACAAGGGCTACCTCTCGCCCTACTTCATGACCGACCCCAAGACCGCCGAGGCGGTGCTCGAGGACGGGTACATCCTGATCCACGAGAAGAAGATCTCGAATCTCACCGACTTCCTGCCCTTCCTGAACAAGATCGCCACTGCGGGCAAGCCGGTGCTGATCATCGCGGAGGACATCGAGAACGAGGCGCTGACCGCTCTGGTGGTCAACCGGCTGCGGGGCGTGCTCCGCGTCTGCGCCGTGAAGGCCCCGGGCTTCGGCGACCGGCGGAAGGCCATGCTGGGCGACATCGCCACCCTGACCGGGGGCGTCTTCTTCGCCGAGGACCTCGGGCGGACCCTCGAGTCGATCGAGATCAAGGAGCTCGGGCGGGCCAAGAAGATCGTGATCGACAAGGACAACACCACGATCATCGAAGGCGCCGGCAAGAAGGCCGACATCCAGACCCGCGCCGACCAGATCCGCGCCCAGCACGACCGCTCGACGAGCGACTACGACCGCGAGAAGCT
>DOJA01000174.1:0-9424 GCA_003511945.1 Phycisphaerales bacterium
GGAGGAGGGACGCCGCGCGATCCGGGCGTTCTTCGAGAAGAGCGGCAAGAAGTAGGCGTGGCGCGGCGCCCCCGACCCCTGCCAGGGGAGGGCGCGGACATGTGTGGAGGTCAGCGCAGATGAGCGAGCCGATCAAGGCGGACCTGAAGAACATGAAGGGGCTCTCCGCCCGCGATCAGAAGATGATCGCCGACGCGGAGGTCCTGCTGGGCCCGGACCCCGAGGAGTTGGGGTTCGTGAAGAACCTCTTCTGCGGGCATGTGCGCGAGGACCTGGTGTTCCCGTACCCCAGGCAGGACGCGGAGGAGACCGCGCGCTGCGACCAGCTGCTGGCGGCGCTGGACGATTACTTCCGCACCGAGCACCCGGCCCTGCTCATCGACCAGGAGCAGGAGATCCCGCGCTGGGTCATCGACCGGCTGTTCACGCTGGGCGTCATGGGCATGACTATTCCGCGCGAGTTCGGCGGGCTGGGCATGGGCGTGACCTCGTATGTGCGCGTGCTGGAGAAGATCGGCTCGTACTGCGGGTCGACGGCGGTGCTGGTGAGCGCGCACCAGTCGATCGGCTGCAAGGCGGTGCTGCTGTTCGGGAACGACGAGCAGAAGCGCCAGTGGCTGCCCCACTTGGCGAAGGACTGGGTCAGCGCGTTCTGCCTGAGCGAGCCCAATGTCGGCTGCGACGCGGGCGGGCAGGAGACCCGCTGCGAGAAGACGCCCGACGGGGAGTACTACATCCTCAACGGCGAGAAGAAGTGGGCCACCAGCGGCGCCATCAGCGGGCTGTTCACCGTGATGGCCAAGCAGAAGATCATCGATCCCAAGACCGGGAAAGAGCAGGAGCGGGTCACGGCCCTGGTCTGCGCCCCCGACATGGATGGGGTGGACATCTTCCAGAAGAACCGGAGCAAGTGCGGCATCCGGGGCACCTGGCAGGCGCGGATCCGGTTCAACAATGTGCGCGTGCCCAAGGCCCACCTCCTGCACCAGGAGGGCAAGGGGCTCAATGTGGCGCTGACCTGCCTGAACTACGGGCGCTGCACGCTCAGCGCCGGGATGCTGGGCTCGGCCCGGCGCTGCATGGACCAGGGCATCAAGTGGGCCCGCACCCGCCACCAGTTCCAGAGGCCCCTGTCGGACTTCGACCTCGTGCAGCAGAAGATCGCGAGCATGGCGGCGCTGTGCTACGCCATGGACGCGATGCTGTACATGACCACCGGGTTCCTCGACCGCCATGACAAGGACATCATGGTCGAGACCGCGGTCTGCAAGACCTTCTGCTCGGAGATGGGCTGGCGGGTGGTGAACGACGCCATGCAGATCATGGGCGGCGAGTCGTACATGACCGAGAACGAGGTGGAGCGGGCCTTCCGCGACAGCCGCATCAACCTGATCGTCGAGGGCGCCAACGAGGTGATGCAGAAGTTCGTCTTCGCCTACGGCGGGAAGGCGCTCGCTGAGCAGATGATCGGTGTGAAGGACCGCGTGGGCTGGGACCACCGGGAGTCGCTGGGCGCGAACCTGTCGCGGATCATGAAGCACGCCTTTCAGCCGGTGGTGATGGGCAAGGCGCTGCCCCTGGCGCTGGAGCTGTTCCTCGGTCTGAAGCCCGCGGCGCCGCGGGTGACGCGACTGCACCCCTCGCTGGCGGGGCACGCCGACCGCTTCGCCCGCCTGGTGCGCGAGCACAGCCACCAGTTCAAGCTGGCCAGCAAGGAGCACGAGGAGAAGATCCTCGACCGGGACACGATCCAGGCGCGGATCGCCGACAACGCCATCTACCTGCACGCGATGGCGTGCGTCCTGAGCCGGCTGGACCAGCAGCTCCGCGACGCCCAGGAGGGCGCGGAGTTCGAGCGCGACCGCAGCGCGGCGCTGGCGTTCCTCGATATGGCCGAGCTGTGGATGCGCGACAACTGGCGCCACCTGCGCGAGCACTGCGACGACACCATGCGCCGCGCGGCGGCGGCGGCGATCGCCCACAACGACGCCATGCCCAACGCGCTCTTCTCGATCCCCGAACGCAGCCCGACGGCCAAGGGCACCGGGCGGACGCTGAAGCAGGAGGGCATCAGGCAGTTCCCGGGCGACCGCCACAAGGCGGAGGCCCAGCGGGCGCACACGCCGTGAGCAAGAAGGGAAGACGAGCCGGATCGGGCGGGTCGAAGCGGGGGGCGTCCGACCGGGGGGCGTCCGACCGGGGGGCGTCGGTCCGGGGGGCGTCTGACCGGGGGGCGTCGGTCCGGGGGTCGAAGGCATCATCCAGGAAGGGCGCGGCCAGCGCGGGGCCGCGTCGAGGGAGCACGAAGTCGATGTCGAGCGCGAAAAAGAACACGGTCGTGTACGAGGCGCGGATCGAGCATGTGCAGATCCTCGATGAGCAGGGGAACCTCGACGCCGAGCAGGCCAAGGGGACCCTGACCGACGCGGAGGTAGTCGAGCTGTACGAGTGGATGACGATCTGCCGCCACTACGACGAGATCGCCTTCAAGCTGCAGCGGTCGGGGCGGATGGGGACCTACCCGCAGAACAAGGGGCAGGAAGCCGGCCCGGCGGGGGCGGGGCTGGCGATCCGCAAGTCGAGCCCTGACAACTGGCTTGTGCCCTGCTACCGGGAGAACATCGCGCTGTTCCTCAACGGGCTGCCGATGGAGAAGATCCTGCTGCACTGGATGGGCGACGAGCGCGGGAACCAGATCCCCGACGGGGTGAACATCCTGCCGATCTCGATCCCGATCGGGACGCACCCGCTCCACGCGGCGGGGATCGCCTGGGCGCTGAAGTACCGCAGGAAGGACGCGGTGGCGGTGGCGTTCTTCGGCGACGGCGCGACGAGCGAGGGGGATGTCCACGAGGCGTGCAACTTCGCCGGGGCGCTGGGCCTGCCGTGCGTGTTCTTCTGCCAGAACAACTTCTGGGCCATCAGCGTGCCCCGCAAGCGCCAGACCGCCAGCGAGACCTTCGCGCAGAAGGGGCTGGCCTACGGGCACAAGTGCGTGCAGATCGACGGCAACGACATCTTCGCGTCGTACAAGGTGATGCGGGACGCGATCGAGTTCGTGAAGACCCAGGGCCGGCCGGTGTTCATCGAGGCGGTGACCTACCGCCTGGGCGACCACACGACCGCCGACGACGCCCGGCGGTACCGCGACGAGGACGAACTGGCCTCGTGGGTGAGCAAGGATCCGCTCATCCGCACCCGGAAGCACCTCGAGAAGAAGGGGCTGTGGGACGACGCGAAGCAGGCGGCGCTGGCGGCCCGCGCCAAGCAGCATGTGGACGGGGTGGTCAAGCGGGCCGAGGGGATCGAGCCGCCGACCGTGGACGACATCTTCGACTACACCTTCGCGACGCTCCCCGAGGAACTGGAGGTGCAGAAGCGGACGCTGCGCACGAGCGGGCTCGGGCAGGCGCCGGAGCAGGAGCGGCTGAGGAGCACGCCATGAACAGCCGGGACATCGAGAAGCTGGCCAAGGCCGAGCCGTTCACGCCGTTCGAGATGCACCTGGTCACGGGGCGTGTGGTCAGCGTCCCGCACCCCGAGTTCATTTACATCCCGCCCGGGAGAGGGTCGTATGTTGTCGTCACCGACGACGAGGGGCTCGCAGAATTCATCAATGTGATGATCGTCGTGAGCATCAATCCCATCCGCGGCGCGAAGAAGCGCAGCGGTGGTCGAAAGGCGGGCTGACCATGCTCGTGCGACTCACCGACACCAAGGGGCGCGACCACTGGATCAACCCGATCTACATCCGCGCCGTCGACCCCAGGGGGTTGCAGGCCGAGGTGCGCCTGGGGTTCACGATCGGGATGAGCTCGACCCTGAAGATCGATCAGCCGGCGGAGCAGGTCGCGGAAGCGGTCAGCGCCGCGCTGGGCGCGATCGGCGCCGGGGCGGCGGGGATCGTCGCGCAGCTCGAAGCCGAGGCCGAGGCGGCCCGCCAGCACGCGGCGATGATGAGCGGGTGAGGAGTGCGAAGAGCGAAGAGCGGGAAGCGGGAAGCGAGAGATTCAAGGCAAGGCAAGGCAAGGCAAGGAGCATCCGCGGGACATGGCCAATCTCACCCTTGTGCAGGCGATCAACCTGGCCCTCACGCAGGAGATGGAGGCGGACGACCGCGTCATCATCCTGGGCGAGGATGTCGGCAAGAACGGGGGCGTCTTCCGCGTCACCGAGGGGCTCCAGCAGCGCTTCGGCGAGGACCGCGTCGTCGACACGCCCCTGGCGGAATCGGGCATCATCGGGACCGCCATCGGGCTGGCGATCGCGGGGCTCAGGCCGGTGCCGGAGATCCAGTTCGAGGGCTTCCTCGGGCCGGCGTACGACCAGATCGTGAACCACGCCGCCCGGTACCGCACGCGCTCGCGCGGGAGCGTGACCGTGCCCCTGACGATCCGCGTCCCGGTCGGCGGGGGCATCCACGCGCCGGAGCTGCACTCGGACTCGCCCGAGGCGATCTACGCGCACACGCCGGGGATCAAGGTGGTGATGCCCTCGTCGCCCTATGACGCCAAGGGGCTGCTCATCAGCGCGATCCGCGACCCCGATCCGGTGATCTTCTTCGAGCCCAAGCGGATCTACCGCGCCTTCCGCGAGGAGGTCCCCGAGGACGAGTACACCATCCCGATCGGCAAGGCCAAGGTGGTCGAGTCGGGGACGGACATCACGGTGATCTCCTGGGGCGCGACGGTGCTCCAGTGCGTCGAGGCGATGGACTCGCTGCCCGACGACCTGTCGGTCGAGCTCATCGACCTGCGGACCATCTACCCGATCGACGCGGACACCATCGTCGAGAGCGTGCAGAAGACCGGGCGGTGCGTGGTGGCGTGCGAGGCCCCCAAGACCGCGAGCATGGCCGCCGAGATCGCCACGATCATCCAGGAGCGGTGCTTCCTGCACCTCAAGGCCCCCGTCCAGCGCGTGTGCGGCTTCGACACCGTGATGCCCTACTACAAGCTGGAACTCGAGTACCTCCCCGACGCGAAGCGCATCGCCGAGGGCGTGGTGCAGTGCGCGGGGTACTGAGATCATGCCGAAGCCACTCTTGATTCCTCCTGCCGCTGAAGCGGACCGGGACTCGGTCGAGGTCGGCCGCCTGTGGAAGACGCGCTCGGGTTTTCATGTTTCCCTGCTTCCCCACGCGTGGTCCGACCCGGCTGCATGGGGCATAGCGCTGCACGATCTCGCGGCCCATCTCGCTCGCGCCATCAGCCAGTCCGGTGGGGAGGCCGACGCGGTGCTTGAGCGGATCTTCGAGGGGTTCGACGCCGAGCGGGCGCATCCGACCGACGAACCAAGGGGCGGCTCAACCGAGTGAGCACTCCTGAAGAAATGATGTAGAGCCCCGCACACAATGACTTCCTCTCCTCGGTGGCACAGGCGTCCCGACTGTGGTGTTGGTGGCACAGGCGTCCCGCCTGTGGTGTTGGTGGCACAGGCGTCCCGCCTGTGGTGTTGGTGGCACAGGCGGCCCGCCCGTGTCCTGATTCTTCTCCCGCTTCTGGTGGCACGGGCGGCCCGCCCGTGACTACTCCTCTACTCCTGAACTCCCTCACCGCCCGCCCCGTACTCCCTCCATGCCCCTCTACATGGTCATCGAGCGCTTCAGGAACGCGGACGCAGCCCCCGTCTACGCCCGCTTCCGCGCCCGCGGGCGGCTCGCGCCCGAGGGGCTCACCTCCATCGCCTCGTGGGTCGACGAGGGGCTGTCCACCTGCTGGCAGGTCATGGAGACGGCCGACCGGGCGCTGCTGGATGAGTGGATCGCCAACTGGAGCGACTTTGTGGACTTCGAGGTGGTCCCGGTGGTGACATCAAAGGAGGCGGCGGAGCGGGTCGGATGAGAAGTGCACAGGGTGTCTGTCTGTCGTGTTACCCCACGGGGCGAGGCCAGCCGCGACCAACTTTGCACGGCGCACTCCCTTCGGTCGTACCCCGGCGCCCATCGTCTCTCGCGCAACGCAGCGGGATTACCCCGGCTCGCCGACCAACCCCTCCCCCGGCCTGACCAGGATCGCCCGCGTGTAGGCCATTGTGAAGCCCATCCGCAGCACATTCCGCTCCGTCGCGACGCCGGGTTTGGAGCCGATCGTGGCGATCCTCGCGCCCGCCCGGCTCGCGAGGCGGAGTCGGTGCGCGAGCAGGTGCTGCTGCACCCCGCGCCGGCGGAAGGGCTCGATGACCGCGGCGCCGGCGAGGGACGCGACTGGGCCGCTCACGGTGACGGACCCGCCGCCGATGAAGCGGCCCTCGATTATGGCGCGGACCGCGATGGTCCCCGGACGCCGGATGAAGCGGAGCATGGCGCCCATGTCCGCATCGCTGGGGCCTGGGTGCTCAGCAGGAAAGAAGGCGCGGTAGATGAGGCCGCAGTATTCCCGCAGCGCGGCGTCGTCGGCAGGGTCGATGGGGTCGAACGACAGGCCGCCGGGCGGCGGGACCAGCGCGGAGATGTTGTCGCCCGATTCGAGCGCGCGGGCGAGGACGCTCTCGAACCCCTTGAGGACGAACCCGCGAGAGGCCAGCCCCTTCAGGAGGGACTCGTCGGCCATCGGGCAGACCTCGACGCGGGGCTCGATGGCGTGGTCGGCGTAGAAGCCGACGAGATGGTCGAGGGATCGGCCGTCGGCGGGCTGGTCCATGCACAGCCCGAGGGCGTGATTCGTCCACACGCCGGGGGCGGAGCGGGCCATTACGCCGCCCAGGATGGGCTCGGAGATATCGGCCGCGTGCGTCAGGTCCGCGACACCCCGGGGTTCCTCCAGGCGAGCGACTTCCGCGGGGAATAGGGGCATTCCGAGTGGCATCCTAGTGCCAAATGCCTATTGCCCGGCTCGCCGGCGCGGGTATGTTCAGATCGTGCAAGGACGGGCGCGGGTCGGGTCCGTGGACCCGGAGCGCTCGGGCCTCGTCGAGGGAGGTTGACATGTCGATCCGTGCTGTTGTCGTTCTGGCTGTGCTGGCCTGCTCCGGGGCTGCCTTGGGCGGCGTGCCCGCGCTCACCATCGCCCCGGACAACGGGTTCGGAACGGCGACCATGCACCCATCGACGGGCGAGTATGTCTCGGTCGGCGGGGTGTGGAACATCGCCGCTGGGCTGCCGGCGGGGACCACCATCGACATCGACGCCACCTGGCGGAACTTCTCCTCGATCACCGAAGCGCCCGGCGGCGTGCTGGGCGGGACGCGGAGCGACTACGACAGCGAGCTGCGCTTTCCCATGGTCGGAACGGGTGCGCTCCTTGGATTCAACCGTCTCATCACCATCCCCCTGATGGGTGGAGGCGGTGCGAACCTGACGGACTTCGGCCCGCGGATGGCCTTCGCCCCGCTCCAGTTGTTCCCGGCCGACCTGAGGAGGATGCAGGGGCAGATCCTCGGTGATCCCGACTTCGACCTGCTCCGCGTGACCGCGGGCGCGGAGTTCGGCCTGCCCAGCCCGGGGCAGTCGGCGCTGACCGACCTCGGCGCCGGGCAGTGGAATGTCGAGTCCTTCTTTGACATCACCTACCGGATCGATTTCGTCGGATCCCCCATCGGCGCGCTGGCGGGCCTGAGCGGCTCGACCACCGGGACGATCCGCATGCAGCTGGGCGTGCCCGCGCCGGGGACGCTCGCGATGGTCGGGGCGGCGGGCCTGATCGGCGCGCGCCGGCGCCGGAGATGAGCCGGTCGAATCGCGGCTACACTCTGTCCATATGGATGGCGTCCCGATCGCCGACAACCGATGCCGTTCCCGCCGCGGGGCCGCGGGAGTTGTTCTGCTGGTCCTTCTGATCGGCGTGGCGCTGATCCTGGTGCTGGCCTTCGGCAACCTCGGCGGGAAGTCGTACACCCAGACCGTCGTCGATGCGAAGAAGGAGGGGGAATCGATCGTGCAGGCGATCGATTACCGTCAGCTGGCGATCCTCGTGGCGGACTACCGCCAGCAGAGCAACAAGCTCCCCTCGTCGATGGAGGACCTGGATGTCCCCGCGTCCACCTTCAAGGACCAGTGGGGCCGCCCCGTGCGCTTCCGGTTCGAGGGCGCGCGCCCGGCTGACGCGCGGGAGGTGATCGTGGTGTCCAGCGGCCCCGACGGGCGGCCCGGCACGCCCGACGACACCGAGACCCGCGCGCCGCTGCCGTACTGAGCGAGGCGTGGGTGCGGTCAGCGCGCGAGCAGCGCCCCCCACGCCAGGGCGTGGGCTCCGGCGATCGCCCAGGTGACGAGGTAGTACGACGCCTTGCTGCTCTTGTGACGGACGGCTTTCATCGCCAGCAGCGACCCCGGCCAGCCGCCCAGCGCTTCAAGGGTGTGCAAGGACTTCTCGGGGATGCGCCGCCCCCCGGATGCCGCCTTGGACTTGTCGATGGCCATGGCGCCGAACGAGACGGCGCTCATGATGGAGTAACCGGCCAGCGCCAGCCCCAGGGTGTCCATGGGCGCGGATCGTACCCGTGCGTGCAAAGAGTGTGTGACCGCCGCGGCGCCGACCCGCGGGGCCGACCCGCGGGGCCGGTCGGGGGCGCGATCGCACCGCGTTCTCCAGGGAGGTGCGCCCTGGGCGGACTGTCACGCCGGGACCTGATGACCAAGGGGGCGCTACTGCGGGGGGCGTTTCTTGCGGGGGGCGTTTCTTGCGGGGGGCGTTTCTTGCGGGGGTGAGCGGACAGGCCCCTCGCCTGTCGAGCGCGGACGCAGGGCGCGGTAGGGTGCAGGAACACCCAGCCCTGAGGAGTCGCCCATGCGTGAGTTCTGCCGTCTATCGCTGATCGCCTGGACTGTTGTCGGGGTGCTGAGCATCCACTGCGGGCCAGCCCGGGCGCAAGCGCCCGCACCTGAGCCCGACCGGTGGGCGGTCGTCCGCTGCGGCACCCTCCTCGCCGTCCCGGGCAAGCCGGCCATCGAGGGGGCGACGGTGTACATCAAGAATGGCAAGGTCGAGGCGGTGGCCCCGCGCGGGGAGGCGGGTCCAACGATCGCCGCGGGCGCAGAGGTCACGCAGGTGGACCTCTCCAGGATGTTCGTTCTCCCGGGGCTCATCGACTGCCATGTCCACATGACCAGCCAGACCGCGCGGGACCAGCGCCTGATGTCGCTCGTCAAGTCCGACGCCGACAACGCCCTCGACGGGGTGGTCTACGCCAGGCGCACCATCGACGCCGGGTTCACCACGGTGCGCGATGTCGGCTCGCTGGGCGACGCCTGCCTGGCGCTGCGGGACGCGATCAACGACGGGAAGATCGTCGGGCCGCGGATCCTGGCGAGCGCCAAGTCGATCGCCGCCACGGGCGGGCACGCCGATCCGACCAACGGCTGGCGCGACGACCTGTTCGATGTGCCGGGCGTCGAGCAGGGCATCGCTGACGGGCCGGAGGCCGCCCGCCAGGCGGTGCGTCTCCAGGTCAAGCGCGGGGCCGACCTCATCAAGATCACCGCGAC
>DOJA01000174.1:9485-9766 GCA_003511945.1 Phycisphaerales bacterium
GACCTCATCAAGATCACCGCGACGGGGGGCGTGCTGTCGAACATCGGGGCCGGGATCGAGAAGCAGATGTTCGAGGACGAGATGAAGGCCATCGTCGAGACGGCCCACCTGCTCAACAAGAAGGTCGCCGCCCATGCTCACGGGGCGGAGGGGATCAAAGCGGCCCTCCGCGCGGGCGTGGATTCCATCGAGCACGGGACCTACCTCGACGACGAGACGATCGCGCTCTTCAAGAGCACCGGCGCGTGGTATGTCCCCACGATCACCGCGGGCAAGGCGGT
>DOJA01000174.1:9932-10555 GCA_003511945.1 Phycisphaerales bacterium
ATCGCGTTCGGCACGGACGCCGGTGTCTTCCCGCACGGCGAGAATGCTAAGGAATTTGCCTACATGGTCGAGGCCGGAATGCCTCCTGAAGAGGCGATCATCGCCGCGACCATCCATGCCGCCGAGCTCTGCGGCGTCTCATCAGAGGTCGGCACTCTCGAGCCCGGGAAAGCGGGGGATCTGATCGGTTTGCGCGACGATCCGCGCAAGAACATCGCGGTACTGAAATCGGTCCCGTTCGTCATGCGCGGCGGGACGATCGTCAAGCAAGTTCCCTAGTCCGAAGGGATCAACAGTCAGAGAGTTACGCGATCGCGCCTCGCGCGTAGGGACTTGTTCCGACTTCGTGGTGCATTGCCCGCATCGCTGGCGTGCGACGGATGTGGGGGTACCTTGAAGTCGTGCAAGTCGAAGCCGCCGAGCGTGCCGCTCGTGGTGGCCCGTATGCGTTGAAGGGCGGCTTCCATCCGCTTCGGAATCCTTGGCTTCCCACCGAAGCCCGGGAGGAGGTGCCTTTCAATGAACCTGTTGAAGAAGATGGTGATCGGCGCGCTCAGCGCCGGGTGTATCGCCGGGGCGGTCCTCGCCTGCGGCCACCCGCCCGTTCCCCCGCCCCCGCCCCC
>DOJA01000243.1 GCA_003511945.1 Phycisphaerales bacterium
GCCCCACGACGCGGCCCCCGGCGCGCCCCCCGACCGTACCCCCCTACCGCTTCTCGTTCTTCAGCCGCTCCTTGAACTCGGTCAGCTGCCGGGCCATCTTGTCCACGCACAGGTCGATCGCCTCGTACAGGTCCTGCCCGTGGGAGCGGGCCACGAAGTCCTCGTGGTGCTCCACGGGCACGCGCAGCTCCACATCGAACTGCTTCTGCTTCGGCTGCTCGGACAGCACCACCACGATCTCCTGCACGCCGTCGTAGTACCGGGTGAGCCGGTCACACTTCGCCTCAGCGTACTGCTGGATCGCCGGCGTGACCTCGATGTGCTTGCCCGTGACCTCAATCCTCATGACCCGCGCCGTCCTTTCCGCCGCCGACCGCCGCCGGACCGCCTGAGCCCCCCATCTTCGCCCCCGGGCCTGATTCTGCCAAGTGCGCGCCGGCCCTCCCGGGGGCGCTCGGCGCCGAGGGCACCGTGACGCCCAGCCCCTTCCCGCTCGACTGAGAAGGCGGCACCAGCACCCCCCCGCTCACCACAAACCGCAGCGCGTCGTCCAGCGTCACCGGCAGTTCGTACACCTCGTCCCTGGGGATCGTGATCGTGTACCCCGTGAACGGCGTCGGGCTCGACGGGATGAACACCGTCACACACTCGACCCCGGTCAGTGACTGGATCGAGTTCATCGTCTCCCCGGTCAGCAGCCCCAGCGACCAGATCCCCCGGCGCGGGTACTCCACCGCCACCACGCGGTTGGACATCAGCTTCTGCTCGCCGCCGCTGCCCACCAGGAACTCCACCACCTGCTTCACGCTGGGGTACACCTGCTTCAGCAGAGGCAGGCGCGTCATCAGCGCTTCGAACCGCAGGTAGATCGACCGCCCGATCAGATTCCCGACCAGCAGCCCCGCGAGGTAGACGATCACCACCGCCACCACAAACCCGATCGCCTGCATGTACCACCGGTGCTGCCACCAGTCCCGGAAGTTGTCCGTCCGGATCGACTCCCGCACCGTCGCGTCCGACACGCGCGGCGCCGCGCTCCGCGCCCGCTCGCCGTGCCGCTCCGCGATCTGCTCGTCCGACACCAGGAACCACTCGGGCAGCGCGTGCGAAGGCACCACCCGAGGCAGCGCCACCACCACCAGCCGCCGAACCGCCCCGTTGATCGGCTCCGCCACATTGTTCCGCAGGAACCCGAACGCCCACAGCAGCAGCGCCAGGGTCAGCACCGTCGGCAGCACGATCCCCAGCCCCCGCCCGAAGAACATCCGGAAGTCCGTGAGGAACGACTTCTCGCGTGCGTGGGGCCGGGGGTCGGGGGTGCGGGTCATCGTGATTCTGCATCCGTGCGGCGTGCCCGCGAGCGGCCCCGCTCCGGGGCCTCGCGACCAGAAAGTGTACCCGCCCCCCGCGCGCCCTACGGACCGTCCCCCGCCGTGTCGCGATCCGTCAGCACCACCGTCACCTTCAGCCCTCGCGTCCCCCGCCGAACCTCCAGCTCCACGCGTTCCCCCGCCTGCCGATCCGTCAGCAGCCGCTCCAGGTCGTCCACGCTCCTCACGGGCTGCCCGTCCAGCGAGGTGACCACATCCCGCTTCCGCAGCGACTCCCCGCCCTCCGCCCGGACCCGCGCCCCCGCGCCGGACCCCACCACCACCACGCCATCACCCGGCCCGTTGGCGACCTCGACCCCCAGCCACACCGGCGCGGGACGCAGCGTCTCGCCCACCTCCGGGAGCCCCCGCGCCCACGCCCGGAACCGCCCCTCAATCTCCTTGAGGGGCGTCCCGAACACCCCCTCCAGCGCCGCCAGCCCGGTCGGATCATCATCGAACCCCGCGCAGTAGCGCGCGTACCACTCCCGCAGTTTCCCCTCGCTCAGCAGGAACATGAACACCGCCCGCGACTGCCCGTAGTTCGCCCGCGAGCGATCGCCCACGAACGCCGCCCGCGGCATCGTCGCCAGCCGCGACAGCGGAATCAGCCGCCCCGCGCGCTCGAGACGCTTCACGATGTTCGTCCGCCACGAGGGCGCCGGCGCGATCCCCCCGTCCGGCCCCTCATCAAGATCCTCCAGCACCGACGCCAGCCCCTCCATGATCCAGTACGGGTGCCGCTGCCCGAGCCGGTCCATGTGGCGCCAGTGCAGGACATGGAAGAACTCATGCCGCAGCGTCGCGCCGATGTCCTGCGCGATCAGCCGCTTGCGGCCCCGGTCGAAGTACCCCCCGATGCCGTCGAAGGGCACGAGCGCCGCGAAGTCCCGCGCCGTCGGCAGCAGCACCAGCACCCACGGATCCGGACGCGCCGACGGCTGCTCCCGCCACCCCGCGGGGAACACCTCCGCATCGCCCCACGCGCCCACGCGTTCCATCTCCCGCCGCGCCGCGTCGAACGAGTCCCCCGCCAGCGCGTGCAGGAACGACAGCCGCAGCCCCTCGTCCCTCGCGCTCGTGTACCCCCGGCCCAGCGCCCCCTCCGCGGCCCGCAGGTCCGCCTCTCCCCGCGCATCAAGAATCTTCCCCCACCCGCCCATGACCGCCCCGTACCGCGGGTGCCCCCGGATCGGCTCCAGGTGCGGATCGCGCGCCGCGTGGAAGAAGTCGACGAAGCCCGACGCCACCGCGTTGTAGAACGACGCCGCCGCCTCGTCGGTCCGCCCCAGCATCGCCTGCGCGCACGCGATGTTGTAGAGCGCCCCCGGAATCCCCCCCGGAACCGCCCCCGGAAC
>DOJA01000240.1:0-605 GCA_003511945.1 Phycisphaerales bacterium
CGACTGGCGCGGCAAGGCCGGCGCCTACAACCTCTCCGAGCGCCTCGCCGCCGGATGGCCGATCTCCTACGCCGGCGACCCGGGCGCCATCATGGGGCTCCCCATGCGCCGCCTCGCCCCTCTGCTCCGCCGCCTCCTGGAGGAACCCGGTTGACCGGAGACATGCTGGTCATCCCCGCCTGGTTCACCGCCCCCGCCGCGGCCATCATGACCCTCGCCGTCCTCCTGCACGCCCTGGCGACCGCCCGCTCCAACCACCCGCCCAGCCGCAAGCGCATCCGCATCGCCAACGCCTTCGTCATCACCGCCGCGCTGCCGCTCCTTGTCCTGGGGTTCTCAGTGATCGACCACGCCGCCCGACCGGGCCAATGGACGCTCGTGTGGATGTCGGCGCTCGCGCTGCTCGCCATCAGCATCTCGCTGGCCATGGCCGATGTCCTCAACACCCTCCGCCTCGTCGCGCGCCACCAGCACCGTCTGCGGGCGCGGCTCTCCACCGCCCGCGACGAGGCCCTCCGCGCCGCCCGCTCCGCGAAGCCCGCCAGGGGCGAAGAACTCCTCACGGAATGACCTACCCCCCTTTGGTGGGACGGGCGTCCCGCCTG
>DOJA01000240.1:667-3273 GCA_003511945.1 Phycisphaerales bacterium
GGACGGGCGTCCCGCCTGTCTCTCCTGACCCTCTCTGAGTCATTCTGTGAGCGACTCGAACCGATCACCCGCCGCGCCCCGCCCTCCCCTGCCCGGCCCCCTCGGGCGCCTCGCGGAGCGCGCCTACCTCGCCGCCCTCGCGCGACGCAACCAGCGCTTCGACGCCGGCGCGGGCGTCCTTCACCTGCCGATCCCCGTCATCAGCGTCGGCAACCTCACCGTCGGGGGCACCGGCAAGACGCCCATGGTCCAGCGCATCGCCCAGTGGCTCCTCGACGCCAACCTCCGCCCCGCCATCGCCATGCGCGGCTATCGCTCCACGCCCGACCACCCCTCCGACGAGCATTCCGAGCACCTCGCCTGCTTCGCCGGCGCCCTCCCCATCATCGCCCAGCCCGACCGCGCCGCCGGGCTCCGACCCCTCATCGCCTCCGGCGCCATCGACTGCGCCGTCCTCGATGACGGATTCCAGCACCGCCAGCTCGCACGCGACCTCGACGCGGTGCTGATCGACGCCACCCAGCCCCTGCACGCCGCGCGCTGCCTCCCCGCCGGCTGGCTGCGCGAGCCCCCCAGCGCCCTCGCCCGCGCCCACGCCGTCGTCCTCACCCGCACGAGCGACGCCCCCCCCGAAGCGCTCGACGCGCTCCGCAGCGCTGTGAGCGCCCACGCTGGGAGCCCGCCCATCGCCGAGTGCGCACACGCCTGGGACTCGCTCGACTCCGCCGACGCCCATCGCCCGATCGAGTGGCTCGCATCCCGGCGCGTGATCGTCGCCTGCGCCGTCGGCAACCCCGGCGCCTTCGTCCGCGCCGCCCAGCGCGCCGGCGCGCTGGTGGAGGCCACGCTCCTCCGGCGTGACCACCACGCCTGGAACAACGCCGACCGCCGCGCCCTCGAACGACTGACGAACAACTCGCTCCCCGTCCTCACCACCATGAAAGACTGGGTCAAGTGGCGCCGCCTCAACCTCGGCCCGCTCGAACACCTCTTCGTCCGCCCCCGCCTCACGCTCCAGTTCTCCCATGGCGAGGACGCCCTCCGCTCGCGCGTGCTGGCCACCGCCCGAGCGACGCCCACGCCGCGGGCGGGGGTACACTGACCCCGTGTCCACGCTCCTCGAATCCCTCGCTCACTGGCGCTCCGCCCCCGTCCTCCTCGTCGGCGACCTCATGGTCGACCAGCTCGTCCTGGGCGACGCCGAGCGCCTCACCGCCGACGCCCCCGTCCCCGTCCTCCATGTCCGCGAGACGCGCCGCGTCGCGGGCGGGGCCGCCAATGTCGCCCTCAACCTTGTCGCCCTGGGCATGGCCGTCATCTGCGTCGGCATCGTCGGGGATGACGAAAACGGGCGCTGGCTCCTCGCCCACCTCAACGAAGCCGGTGTCGATACCACCGCCGTCATCACCGACCCCTCCCGCCCCACCACCACCAAGCAGAGTCTCGTCGGCCTCGCCCAGCACCGCCATCCCCAGAAGATGTTCCGCGTCGACCACGAGCGCCGCGACGCCCTCGACGCGCCTTTCCGCGCCGCCGTCATCCACGCCGCCGAGGCCGCGCTCTCCCGCTGCGCCGTCGCCGCCATCGAGGACTACGACAAGGGCGTCCTCCGCGCCGGCGTCTGCGAGTCCATCATCACCCGCGCCGCAGCACTCGGCCGCGAGGTCATCGTCGACCCCGCGAAACTCACCGCCTACGACCGCTACCGCGGCGCCTCGGCCATCACCCCCAACCGCACCGAGGCTGAACTCGCCACCGCGATGCCCACCGACTCCGGCGCCGACACCCTCGCCAACGCCCGCCTTGCCGAGGCCATCCGCGCCCGCTTCGCCATCGACCGCGTCATCCTCACCCTCGACCGCCACGGCGCGCTCCTCGCCGAGCCCGCGCGCCCCCCGCTCTCCATCCCCACCGTCGCCCGCGAGGTCTACGATGTCACCGGCGCCGGCGACATGGTCCTGGCCGCCCTCGTCGCTGCCCGCGCCAACCACATCCCCTGGCCCGACGCCGTCCGCTTCGCCAACACCGCCGCCGGGCTCGAAGTCGAAGTCTTCGGCGTGCAGCCCATCCCCTTCGAGCGCGTCCACCGCCAGGTCCTCCTCGAAGCCCGCGCCCTGCGCGGCAAGCGCCGCTCCGCCGACGAGGCCGCCGTCGAGGTCGCCGCCGCCCGAAAGGAAGGCCGGCGCGTCGTCTTCACCAACGGCTGCTTCGACCTCCTCCACGCCGGCCACATCCGGCTCCTCAAGCAGGCCGCCGCCCTCGGCGACTTCATGGTCGTCGCCCTCAACAGCGACGCCTCCATCCGCCGCCTCAAGGGTCCCGACCGACCCGTGAACACCGAGGACGACCGCGTCGCCGTCATGAGCGAGCTCGAGTCCGTCGGCATCGTCGTCCTCTTCGAGGAAGACACCCCCACCACCCTCATCGAACGACTGCGCCCCGATGTCCTCGCCAAGGGGGGCGACTACACCAAGGACCAGGTCGTCGGCAAGGACCTCGTCGAGTCCTGGGGCGGACGCGTTGAACTCATCCCCCACCTCGACGGGCGCAGCACCACCCAAACCATCGCCCGCCTCCGCCTCGCCTGACCCCCCGGAACCCCCCGG
>DOJA01000071.1:0-8179 GCA_003511945.1 Phycisphaerales bacterium
CCAGTCCCCAGTCCCCAGACCCCGTTCCCAGACCCCTCACTGCTGCGTCCAGTGCCTCCGCCGCGCGGGCGCCGGGGCGGCTGGAGATTCCTCGCTCAGGTAATCCTCGTCCAGCTCCCACCACCCCTCGGCCTTCTTGGTCAGCGGCCTGCCGTGCTCGGCGCCGGGTGGGCGGTCGCCCCCCAGCAGCAGGATGACATCCGACGCGACCCGGGGGTCGTCGTAGAAGTACGAGTGCCCGTGCCCGGCGCTCCGGAAGGTGACATCGATGATCGTGAAGCCGGGGATGTTCTCCAGCGTGCGCCGCGACGCCTCGGGGATGTCATCGAAGCGGAGCTGCCCGATGCGTCGCCAGCTCCGGAACAGCCAGTCGGCCAGCCCGATGGCCTTGTCGTACCGCGAGACATACATCGTCGTGCGTCGCGCGGCGAGGTTGACGCGCTCGGCGGTGAACCGCTGCGACATGACCTGCGCGTCGAGGTCGGGGGCCGCCAGCATGAGGTTCGCCAGGCGCAGCTCGTCGCGGGTCCGGAGCCCGGCGGCGGTGAACGCGATGTGCAGCTCGCGCAGCGCGGTGATCACCACATCCGTCCCGCGGCTGTGCCCGATCAGGTGCACCTTCTCCACGCCCGGCGCCTTGCCCAGGGCCACCAGGAACGACTTCAGGTGGAAGACCGTGAACTCGCCCGACTCGCGGTCCCGCGTGTAGCCCCGGAGCAGGCCCGGCGCCCCCGCGGGCCAGCTGTAGACGATGGGCACCCCCTGGCGCCCCGCGAAGTGCCACAGCTGGGCGATGGCGAACATCGCGTCGCCGAACGAGTTCGCCACGCCGTGGACGAAGACGAAGACCTCCTTCTTGGGCGTCAGCGCCAGGCGCTCGCCCAGCACGCGGTAGAAGTCGTCCCGCTTCTGGAAGCGCTCCCGGGTGATCTGGGGGTCCTCGTTCAGGACGCCGGCCTGGTCGTCGTAGAAGAGCGTCTGGTTGACCGAGGGCAGGCGTCCCAGCTCGGTCACGCGCCCGACCCCGATGGGGATCGCCCTTGTGCGCCGCGCCGTTGAGGTCTGGGCGGCCAGTTCGTCCCAGGTCAGCCCGTCGCCGAACCGCACCTCGCACAGCCCGTAGGCCTGACTGGGAGATCGATTGAACCCGTACCACACCGGGCGTCGTTCCGTGGGGGCCGGCTCGCGGTCGGTGACATAGAGGATCTCCGCGCTGGCGGTCCGCAGCGCCGGGGGCACGGCGGCGTAGGGCTCGCTCGTCCGTGCGGTGACAATCGGGGTCCCGACCATCACCCGCCCGCAGGAGGCGAGCGCGAGCAGTGTGATCGCGCCAAACACCACCGCCGCCCGATGCGACTTGCGGATCATCGTGACTCCCTGGTCGGCCTGAGCCGCGTCCACGCCTCCCGGTACCGCCGGGCCATGTCCTCCAGCGCGCTGGGGATCACCCGCACCTGCGCGCACACGCTCGTGAAGTTCACATCCCCCGCCCAGCGGGGCACGACATGGACATGGACATGCTCGGGCACGCCCGCCCCCGCCGCCGCCCCCTGATTGACGCCCACATTCACGCCCTGGGGACGCAGCGCCCGTTCGCAGAGATCGACCGCCAGGTCCACCAGCGACCACAGCTCGCCCCGCCGGCGCTCGTCGTAGTCCAGCAGACGGGGGCGACCCTCCCCCAGGCACACCAGCAGGTGCCCGTTCGAGTAGGGGTACTTGTTGAGCAAGATCATCCCGCCCCGCCCCAGCGCCTCGGTCCCGGTGCGGACGATGACATGGTTCTTCTCGTCGCCCGCGGGGTTGAGCCAGTTGTCCCGCAGGAAGCAGGAGCCCTTCGCCGGCGCCCCGCCCGGCTTGGGCGCTGCGCTCTCCGCGCCGAGCAGCTCCATGTAGGACAGGCGCCACGGCGCGCTGATGGACTGGGTGTGATCGCTCGGCGTGTTCGGGTCGGCGCCCGCGGGCATCGGCGCAGGATACCGCCGGTACACTCTGGCCCGCGCGGTTTCGCGGGGACACTCAGGAGGCGACGCATGTTCGAGTCGGTCACGCTGGACGGGAAGACGGTCGGGGGCGGGGGTCGGGGGCGTCGGCGGGCGTCGGCGGGCGGCACGCTGGTCCTGGGACACTTCAAGGGCGAAGCGCTCGACAAGGACTCCGCGTCGCTCGCGCCCGACGACTCCGTCGCCAGCGCCCTCAAGCGGGGCGAGGCGACCGGCGACCTGGGGCGCCTGGTCGAGGCGTTCCCCGCGAGCGGCCCCTTCGAGCGCGTGATCACCGTCGGGCTGGGCGAACGCAAGTCGTTCGCGCCGGGACGCCTGCGCGACGCCGCGGGCGCGATCGGGCGCCGTCTGGCGTCGGTCAAGGAGTCCCGCGCGGTCGTCGCGCTCGCGGGGGCGGTGAGGGCCGCCAAGGGTGACCTCGAAGCGAGCGCCCAGGCCTTCGGCGAGGGGTTGGGCCTCATCGCCTGGCACTGCGACGACTTCAAGGGCACGACAAAGAAGACCAGCCGCGTGGCCCTGCGGGTCAGCGCCGCCCCCGCCTCGTTCGAGGCCGGGATGCAGCGCGGGCTGGCCCTGGCGCACTCCGCCAACCTCGCCCGCACGCTCAGCCACACGCCCCCCGCGGTCTGCACGCCCGCCTACCTCGCCGACGCGGCCCAGAAGATGGCCCGAAAGGTCGGGCTCCGCTGCACGGTCCTCAAAGGGGAGGCCCTCAAGCGCGAACGGCTCAACGGGCTCATCACCGTCGGCGCCGCCAGCGAGAACAAGCCCTGTTTCATCCGGCTGGAGTACCGCCCCGCCGGGGTCCGGGGCAAGCCCATCGTCCTGCTGGGCAAGACCGTCACCTACGACTCGGGGGGGCTCTCGCTGAAGATCAACAACGGGATGCGGGGCATGAAGCGCGACAAGGACGGCGGGTGCGCCGTCTTCGGCGCGATGCACGCCATCGCCACCGTCATCAAGCCCCGGCGGCCGGTCGTCGGGATCATGGTCGCCGCCGAGAACTCCGTCTCCGACGAGGCCTACCGCCCCGATGATGTCATCGCCTTCCGCAACGGCGTGACCGCGGAGATCACCAACACCGACGCCGAGGGGCGCCTCGTCCTCGCCGACGGGCTCTGCTGGGCCTGCGACAGCGAGGACCCCGCCTGCATCGTCGACCTCGCCACGCTGACCGGGGGCGTGGTCACGGCGCTGGGATCGACCTTCGCGGGCATGTGGTGCGACGACGACCGCCTGCGCCGCCAGATCGAGGACGCCGCCGGCGCCAGCGACGAGCGCGTGTGGCGGCTCCCCCACCACCAGGAATACCGCGACATGATGAAGTCCGATGTCGCGGACATCATCAACTCGAACCCCAACCGCAAGGCGCACCCCATCCAGGGCGCGGCCTTCTTGTCCTACTTCGTGAAAGAGGGCGTCCCCTGGTGCCACCTCGACATCGCGGGCGTCCACGCGACGGAGTCCGACAGCGGCCCGTTCGTCAAGGACGCCGCCACCGGCTGGGGCGTCCGACTCCTGGCGGAGTTCGTAGACCGGGCGTGAGTTCACCCCGCGGCGCCGCTACTCGCTGGGACGGTACCCCTGCGCGATCGGCCAGCGCCGGCCGGGGCCGAAGGTCAGCCCGGTCACCTTCAGCCCGACGGGCATCTGCTTGCGCTTGTACTCCGCGCCGTCGATCATCCGCACCACCCGCGCCACGGTCGCGCCGTCGATCCCCGTCTCGCGCGCGATCCGCGCTGGCGGCCACCGGCGCTCGACATACGCCTCGATCACGCGGTCCAGCGCCTCGTAGGGCGGCAGCGTGTCCTGGTCGGTCTGATCCGGGCGCAGCTCGGCGCTGGGGGGCTTGGTGAGCGTCGCCTCGGGGATGGGAGGCCCGTCGCACCCGCACACCCGCGGGTTGGCGTTGATCCAGCGCGAGAGGGCGTAGACCTGCTGCTTGGTGACATCCGACAGCACCGCCAGCCCGCCGTTCATGTCGCCGTAGAGGGTGCAGTAGCCCACCGCCAGCTCGCTCTTGTTGCCCGTCGTCAGCAGGATGGCGCCAGTCTTGTTCGAGAGCGCCATCAGCAGCGTTCCCCGGATGCGCGACTGCACATTCTCCTCCGTCACCCCCGGCGCGGGGTCGCAGCCCAGGGCCCGGAACTCCTTGTGCAGCACCGCCTCGAACGCGCTGTGGGGCTGCGCGATCGGGATCAGGTGGAACCGCACGCCCAGCGCCAGGGCGAGCGCCTGCGCGTCGGTTACTGAGCCCTCCGACGAGTAGCGGCTTGGCATCCCCACGGTCAGCACGCGCTCCGCGCCAAGAGCCGCGCGGGCGATGCACGCCGTCAGCGCGGAATCAATCCCGCCCGACAACCCCAGCACGCACGACGCGAACCCGGTCTTGCGGCAGTAGTCCCCCACGCCCAGCACCAGCGCCTCCCACAGCGACCGCTCGTCCGGCGCGCTCAGGAGCGGGTCCGCCACCGCGGGCAGCGAACGCCACTCGCGGGGATCGGACGAAAGGTCGAGCGTCACCAGCGCCTCCTGGAACCCCGGCCCCGCCGCCACCAGTCGCGCGCTGCCCCCCCCGGAACCGCTTCCCCCGGAACAGTCCCCCCCGGAACAGTCCCCCCCGGAACATCCCCCCCCGGGACCGCCTTCCGGGGGGTCGGGCACGAACACCGCCGCGTGCCCTGAGAAGATCAGGTCGTCGTTCCCGCCCACCTGGTTGACGGTGGCGATGGCCACCCCGTGCGCGCGGGCATGACGAGTGACGACCTCCCGCTGGCGTCGCCCCTTGCCCAGCGCGAAGGGGCTCGCCGAGGGGTTCACGATGAGCGTCGCCCCCGCCTCGATCAGCGCCTGCACGGGATCGGCCCGCTGCGCGTAGCGGTGGTCCGCGCCGACATCCATGCCCTTCCACAGGTCCTCGCAGACGCTCAGGCCCACGCGCACCCCGGCGCAGTCGATGACCAGCGCCGCGTCGCCCGGCACGAAGTAGCGCTCCTCGTCGAACACATCGTACGAGGGCAGCAGGCGCTTGTCGTACCGGGCCGCGATGCGCCCGTCCCGCAGCACGAGCACGCTGTTGGTGAGCGCCGCGCCCGCCGGCGCGCCGCGCCCCTCCACGCGCCAGGGCGCGCCGATCAGGACCGTCATCGCGCCCGTCACGCGCTCGGCCAGCCGCTCGGCGCACCGGCGGACATCCTCGATGAACCCCTCCTGCAGCAGCAGGTCGCGGGGCGGATACCCGGTGAGCGACAACTCGGGGAACACGAGCAGGTCCACGCCCGCGTCGGCGGCCCGCGCGATCCACCCCCGCGTCGCCTCCGTGTTGGCGATCAGCGCGCCCACGGTCGGGTTGAACTGCACCAGTCCGAGTCTCACGGCGTGATCCTACTCCGGCGTCCGCGCTCGGCGCAGCAGCAGGCGGTCGGGCCGGATGCGCGCCCAGCCGCCCAGCGCGACAACGAACGCCGAGAGGAGCTCCGCCGCCGACACGACCAGCGCGACGAGCGCCAGCGCCCGCTCGTCGTCCTCGCCCGCCCAGCCGAGCGCCGCCACGCCCATCTCGCGGAACCCCAGCGTCCCCGCCGGGGCGAGCACGCTGAGGAGGAAGTAGGTCGTCGCGAACAGCACCGCGCGGTCCGGGCCCATGGCGTAGCCCACGATCGACGACGCCACCGCGAACCGTGCCGCCAGCAGCCCGACATCCGCCAGGCGCAGGGCGAGGTGCGCGAGCACCGGGCGCCAGTCCCGCACGATCGCGTCCGCCCCCAGCGAGAGCCGGCGCAGCACGGGCGCGCGGGCGCTGATCCGCCCCAGAGCCACCCCGGCGCCCGAGCACACCACCGCCCCGCCCAGCGCGACCAGCCACCACAGCCCATCCACCCGCCCGCGCCACGCGCTCGCCAGCCCCAGGGGCAGCAGCACCGCCAGCGCCAGCGCGCCCATCGCCGCGATCCACGCGAGCAGGTCCTTGAAGCGCACCCCGTCGCGCCGGTGATGCACCAGAACGCGCGTCAGCAGCCCCAGTTTGAAGGGCAGCACCGACAGCGCTGTCGCCATCGCGTTCACCAGCATGACATCCAGCAGCGCCAGGCGGCGCAGCGGGCGCAGCACCGCCCAGAACATCGCCCCGTTCAGCACCAGCCCCGCCACGCTCAGCCCCAGCAGGAGCGCCACGCGGTCCGCGGGCGCACGGCGCAACGCCTCGATGCTCGCGCGGTTGCCCTCGTCCAGCGCCAGCGAGAGCGCCCACCCCAGCAGCCCCAGCCCGATCAGCAGCCCCAGCGTCTGAAGGACCACACGCACCGGTGTGAAGCGCACCCCCCCCACCGGCTCCACGCCGCCCAGCACCGGGCCCGACGGCGCGTGCAGCCCGCGATCCCCCCGATGCGATCCGTTCGAGTTGCTCACCGACCGCTCCCGGGGGGCGTCGCGCCCAGTTCGATCAAGTACGACCCCAGCGCCCGCGGGCCCCCCGAACCCGTCCACGCCCGCACCAGCACGCCCTCTCGCTCGACGATGCGGCGCGCGATGTCTTGCGTCACGCGCGGGTCGTACCACCCGTCGCGGGTCAGGCGCTCGACCTCGTCCAGATCCACGAGCACATGCGTGACCCCGGTCCCACGCAGGTCGGCCAGCGCCGCGCCCAGCTCGCCCCCGTGGCGGTCCAGCGCGTCCCCCAGCGGGGAGCGGTCCCATGTCGTGTGGTACCGCACCGGGGCCGCAAAGTACAGTGGCGTGGAATCGCCCAGCAAGTACACCCGCGCCCCCGGCAGCGCCAGATTCACAAACGCCACGGGCGGCAGCTCCCCTCCGATCCCCCACTGCTCGCGCTGCGCTTCGGGCGTCAAACCCGGCACCGGCTCCGCGAGCGCCGCGCCGGTGATCGCCGCCACGCCCCCGATCAGCGCCGCGTTGGGCGCCCCCGCGTTCTCCGCCAGGAACCCGCGCACGCTCGCCAGCGCCAGTGCCGAGGCGCTCAGCACGCCTGCGCCCAGCGCCACGCGCTCGCTCCGCGCGCGCAGCGCGTCGAGCGCCAGCGCGACGAGCAGCACGCCCGGCGCGACCATCGCCAGCAGGAATCGGGACTGCAGGTGCCCCACGGTCAGCCAGCACAGGACCTGGACCCCCATCGCCACCGCCAGCGGCCAGGCCGTCGCGCGGGTCCGCGCGCTCAGCACCGCGACGATTCCCGACGCCGTCGCCAGCAGCGGGAACAGCGCCCACTGCGGGTGCAGCACGCCCCGTTGTGCGCCCAGGAGCAGGCCCACACGCTCGACCGCGCCCGCGCTCTCGTGGTGCCCCAGCGACCACCGCGCGACCTCCGCCCCGCTCCAGTGGGCAGAGCCGAGCAGCCCGGTCATGTACGGGAACACAGGATTGCCGCCCTCCAGCGCGTTGCGCACAAGCCAGGGCGCGAGCATCACCACCCCTGCCGCGCACCCGCCGGCGAGCATCGCGCCCCACCGGCGCACCGGCGCGTGCCACACCAGCAGCACGCCCACCGGCAGTCCCGCCATGAAGAACGCCGTCGGCTTGGCCCCGCAGGCCGCGCCGATCAGCACGCCGCAGATGAGCCCCCGGCGAGCGGGGCCGCGCGTCGGGTCCATCGCCACCCCGATCGCTACCGCCAGCAGCAGGAGCACGAAGCCCTCGTTGTACGCGCTCGAGCCGGTCACCACGACCCACGGCACGCCCAGGACGATGGCCGCTGAGGATGCGCCGATCCACGCCCCCCCCGGACCCCCCGGGGCCGTCAGAACCTGCGCCGCCCGCCCCAGCGCGACCGCCGCGCCCAGCGTGACGATCGCGTGGAGCATCTGGGCGCTGTGCACCGCCAGTCCCGGCCCTGCAACAAAGGCACCGGGCGCCCGCGGCCCGCGCATCGCGCCCAGGTGGGTGAAGGCCGCCTCGCCGAACGAGGGCAGCCACGAGTACGCGTTGTGCGCGAGCGGCACGATCCGCCCACCCTCCAGCCACTCCCTGGGCAACTGGAGGTGGTACGAGAGCACATCGAACCCGTGCGCTTCGGACCGCCACAGCGTCCCCGGGGGCGCGCACGCCGCCGCCACGATCACAGCCAGCGCCGGCAGGACGAGCAGCACCGTCGGGGGCATCGGTCCACCGGTCCAGCGTCCCGGCTCCATGCCGCGCCGGAGATGCACCAGCAGCACCACGCC
>DOJA01000071.1:8249-8618 GCA_003511945.1 Phycisphaerales bacterium
GGCGCCCACGCCACCGCCGTCCCCGCCCCCCCGCGGCCCGCGAACAGCCCGAGCGCGCCCAGCGCGTGCGAGGTCCACAGCATGACCGCCACGCCCAGCGCCAGCGCGAGCGAACCCAGCCGACCCGTCGCGAGCACCCCGAGCCCCGTCGCCCCGATCATCCACGCCAGCGCGATGGCCCCGGCCTCGATCCACAGCAGCAGCACCGTGGCGATCGCCCCGCCCGCCGAACCCGATCCGGGCGTCGCCAGCAGCGCGACGAGGGCCACGAACGCCGCCGCCCCCAGAGTGGAAACGAGCCAGCGCCGGCGGTCGACCGGGGTGTCGTCCACCGGCGGGGTCATGGTCCGGGGGGTCATGGTCCGGGGG
>DOJA01000165.1:0-1305 GCA_003511945.1 Phycisphaerales bacterium
AACCCCCGGACCCCCCGGAACCCCCAGCGATCCCGGGAGCGCGCCCCCGGAGAAGCCGGAGATCGAACTCCCGCCGATCATCAAGGAACTGCTGGGCGACAAGCTCAAGGATGTCGAGGACGGCGCGCGCGACACGGGGTCCTCCGGCGCCTCCATCCCGCGCCTGGGCGACGGCGGGGGCATCACCGGGCGCGCCGGCGGCGCGGGGCGCTTCCTCCTGCTCGAGAATGTCGGCCTCCCCGCGGCTCCGGTCGAGGTGCGCACCCCGGGCGACCCGCGGACCTACCGCGTCACGCTGAAGGATCCGTCCGGGCAGATCGACCTCAACACCTCGGAGCCGGAGGTTCTTCAGCGGCTTCTCATCGGCGCCGGCGCGGACGCGCAGCGGGCCGAGACGATCGTCGATCAACTGCTGGACTGGCGCGATGAGGATGACTTCACCCGCCCGCGCGGCGCCGAACAGGACGATCACGGCGTGCGGGGCGTCGTCTGCCGGAACGCGCCGTTCCAGGCGCGGGAGGAACTGCTCTACCTGCCCGCGATGACTCCCGAGGTCTTCGCGCGGGTCCGCGATGACATCACCACCGCCGGGACGGGCACGATCCACGCGGGCTCGGCGTCGCGTGCCGT
The DNA here is from genome assembly GCA_003511945.1 of Phycisphaerales bacterium. Classification (GTDB taxonomy): domain Bacteria; phylum Planctomycetota; class Phycisphaerae; order Phycisphaerales; family UBA1924; genus UBA11155. The sequence continues at coordinate 631 of DOJA01000165.1, forward strand.
GCTGATGGCGCTCCCGGGCATGACGCCCGACAGCGCCGACGCGGTGATCCGCCTGCGGGAGCAGCAGGCGCTCACCGAGGAGGCGCTCGACCGCGCGATCCCTCTGTCGGCCCGCGTGGCGAGGTCCATGCTCCGTGCGGCTCCCAGCAATGTGGTCCGCATCCGCGTGGACGCGGTGGGCGACGCCACGCTCTCCTTCGAAGGGCTCGCGGTCGTGGACGAGGAAGGCGTCCGCGCTCTGGGGCTCAGGCCGTCGTACCCACCGCGAGCCGTATCCTCCGGCGCACCGCTCTCCACCCCCGCCCCCACCCCCCCCCGGCTCGCATGAACCCGCTGCCCTGGACAACTCTTTCATGTGTGATTGATGGCGACGACCTCGTCGCGCTCCGCGTGCGCGGCTCTGCTCTGGGCGTCCGCGCCGACGCGCCGGTGCGCATCGCCTCGTTCCTGACGAGCGCAGAGGATGCCCGGCGCGTGCTGGCGCCCCTGGCGCAGGGGGCGCGGGTCGTGCTCACGCTCCCCGCGCATTGGACATCGCTGCGCCCGATCGCGCTGACGAGCGCGAAGTGGGCGGGCGCGCGCGAGGAGGTGCTCCGCTCGGTGCAAGGGCTCTTCCCGCTCGCCGCCGACGCCGCCATGGTGGGGCTGATCGACCGGGGCGATGCGGGGGATGAT
>DOJA01000165.1:1392-6867 GCA_003511945.1 Phycisphaerales bacterium
CCGGGGGTGATTCTGGGCGGGGGGGGTCGCCGTCGGGCGTGATCATCGCGGCCGACCGCGCTCGCGTGGAGCCATGGACCGGGGCGCTCGCGCTGGCCTCGGGGCGGCCCGTCCACGCGGTGCTGCCGACGCACGCCGTGGTCCTTGGCCTCGGGCTCCAGAACGAGGAGCGCTGCCAGGTGCTGGAGCGCCTCGCCAGCGGCGCGCTGGTCGCGCACCGCCTGCGCTGGGGCCGATTCACCGAGGTTGGCGTCTCTCCGAGCGACACGGACGCAAGCGCTGGTCGGCGCCTCGTGCTCGACTCCGAGGACCGGGCGCTGGGCGAAGTCGTTGGCCCCGAGGCGCTCGCGCTCGGGGCGGCCCTGGCGCCGCTCGTGGCGCCGAGTGCGTACTGGCCGCTGTCCGGCCCGCGCCCGCGCGCACCCCGGCGCTGGCTGTCGCCCCTCGCCGCGGGGTTGATCGTCGCGGCGCTGCTGTGGTCGGCAGCCGCCATCGCCGAATCGCGCTACGAGCGCGCCGCGGGCGCGCTCCTCGCGGAGTCCGAGTCGCTCACGGCCCCTCTCGAAGACGCCCAGCGCGCCAAGAGTGACGCCCTGCGCCTGGCGGCCCTGCTGCGCAAAGGCGTCGCGCAGCCCGCCGCCGACTGGCGCCGCGTGCTGCCCGACCTGGCGGCGGCGCAGTCCGTGATCCCCGAGGACGGGTTCCTCTACCGGCTCGAGTACGACGGACGCGCCCTGGGCCTGACGGGCGAGGCCAAGCGCGCCAGCGATGTCCTCACCCGCCTTGAAGCCACCCCGGAGTTCGACGGCGCCCGCACGCTCGGCGCGTCCAGCATCGTCGAAGAGCGCTCCACCGAACAGTTCAGCATCCGCGCCGATCGCGCCGGGGCTCCCCCGGCGCGGGCCGCCACGGGACCGGGGGGCGCCCGATGACCCATTCCCGGCGCACGCGCATCCTCGCCGGCGCGCTCATCGGCGTCGCGGTCCTGGTGGGACTGGACTTCGTCGGAGTGCTCCCGCGCTCAGGTGGTGGTGATCCCGGCGCCGATGCCGCCCCCTCGGCGCGCGACCTGTACTTCCAGCGGGCGGCCCTCGTCGCCGACCAGCGCCGGCTCATCGCCGAGGCCCCCGCCTGGCGCAGCACCGCGGAGGACCTGCGCCGACGCTGGGACCTCGTGCGCGAAGGGCTCGCGCAGGGCGCGACCGAGCAGCTCGCCGGCGCCCGGTTCCGCGACGCGGCGCTCGACGCGCTCGTCGGGCTGGACATCGGGGGGCTGTCGGCCACGCTCCAGGCGCCGGTCTCGCCGGACCCGTCCCTCCCCGTGCGCCTCCTGACGCTCGAAGTGCGCTTCGATGCCCGCCAGCACGCGGACCTCTACCTCGCGGTCGAGCGGCTGGAGAACATCCCGGGCGTGCGCACGAGCGTGGGCTCGGTCCGCTTCGAAGGGCCCGGACGCCTTCAAACCCAGGGCGGCGCGAAGGCCGCCATCACCGTCACCGGGCTCGCGGTGGTTGGGGTGGGGGTGGGGGAGGGCGCGCCATGACCGACGCACCGAGCGGCGCGATCGATCGGCGTCGTCTCCGTCGCGCGGGGGCTCCCGGCGCGGACGCGCTGGACTGGGCGACGCGCCTCGGCGCCGCGGCGATGCTGCTCGCGGTGCTGTGGACGGGCTGGAGCGCGCTCCGTCCCCTTCCGACGCCGCCCGAGCGGGAGGCCGCGGCTCCGTCGATCGTCGCGCCCGATCCTCCGATCGACGCGCGTCCGCCCGAGGAGCGCCGCGCGCTGCTCGCGGAACTGGCCCGCACCAACCTCTTTGCCTCCGATCGGCTCGCCTGGAAGCCCAAGGTTGAGCCCGCGCCGGCAGAGGCCGACCCCGCCTCACCCTCACCAGCGCCGGCGCAGGCCTCGCTGTCGCCGACGGTGAAGAGCGACCCGTCGCTCACCCCCGCGGACAAGGTGCCCGACGATGTGAAGAAGGCCCTGTCGGCGCTGGAGCTCCGCGGGCTGCGCACGGGCGCCGACGGGCGCGCGGTCGCGATGATCTCCCGCGTCCACGGCACGAGCCGCTCCGCCAGCTCTCCCTACCACGAAGGCGACGAGTTCGAGGAAGAGTCCAACAAGCAGGCGAAGTGGAAGGTGACCTCGATTGACTGGGCGGGACGCCGCGTGCTGCTGACCCGTTCGGGCGTGACCGTTGCGCTGGCGCTGTACACGAGCGAAGCGGTCGGCGTCGCCAGCGCCGCGGCCCGGGCGGCCGAGCCCGGCTCGACCGATGCTGCTCCCTCCCGAGTCCTCGACCCCGAGCGCACCGGGATCCCCGGCGCGCCGGCGGTCGCGATCCGCTCACGGGAGGAGGCGATCGACGACCTGCGCAGGGCGGGCGTCAGCGAGGAGGACATCGCGCAGGTGCTCCGTGCGCTGGACGCGCCACTGGTGAAGAGCGCGCAGGCCGACGCGCAGCCGCCGATACCTGTGACAACCCCCGCGACCGATGACCCCACCCGGCGCACGCCGCCCCCGGGCATGGAGGCGGTTCTGAAGCTCATGCAGGAGCAGTCGAAGGCCACCGGCTCGTCGGGGCAGGAGCCAGCGCCCCAGCCCAAGCGTCGTCCCCGGAGCCGCCCGCGCCCGGGGAACTAGGGCGATTTCGTTCGAGGCGCAGCGGGATCATCGACCACTGTGTGGGGGGGGCGCGGGGACCGGATGACTCGTTCCCGGCCAGGAGTTCACCGCGTTGGAGTTCGCGGCGTACCCTTCCAGGGCGGGCGGTTCATACGCCCGCCGCTCTGCGCCTTCTCGACCCGTCCGCCGCGGCGGACGGCGTGCTTCAGAACTGGGCCTCGGTGGTGCGGAGGATCTCCTGCACCGTGGTCAGGCCCCGCCCGGCCTTGGCGAATCCGTCCTGGCGCAGCGTCACCATGCCGCGCTCCTGGCACATGCGCCGGAACTCGGCGACATTGGGGTTGCGGGCGATGACATCGCGGAGCTGGTCGTCGACCACGAGCAGTTCGTAGATGCCCAGCCGCCCCGTGTACCCGGTGTTGCGGCAGCGATCGCAGCCGGCGCCGTCGAAGAGCGTGTTCGCCGCCAGCCCCTGCAGTTCGAGGAACTCGCGGAGCTCATCGGTGAGCTGCGCCGGGCGCCGGCAGTGCTCGCAGATGCGGCGCACGAGCCGCTGCGCCAGGGCGGCGTTGACCGCGGCGCCCAGCAGGAAGGGCTCGATCCCGATGTTGACCAGCCGGGTGATCGACGAGGGGGCGTCGTTGGTGTGGAGGGTGGAGAGCACGAGGTGCCCGGTGAGCGCCGCCTGGACCGCGGTGTGCGCCGTCTCCTGGTCGCGGATCTCGCCCAGCATGATCACATCGGGGTCCTGGCGGAGCAGCGCCTTGAGCGCCTTGGCGAAGGTCATGCCGATCTTCTCGTGCGTCTGCGTCTGCGTGATCCCGTCGAGGTGGTACTCGATGGGGTCCTCGACGGTCGACACATTCTGGCTCTTCTTGTCCATGTGGCGGAGCGAGGCGTAGAGCGTGGTCGTCTTTCCCGAGCCGGTCGGGCCGGTGACGAGCACGATCCCGTGGGGCTGCTCGATCTGACGGCGCCAGATGGTCAGCGTGTCCTCGTCGAACCCCAGCTGCTCCAGCGAGACATTGATGCTCTTGGTGTCGAGGATCCGGAGCACGACCTTCTCGCCGTAGTTCGCGGGGATGGTCGACATGCGCAGGTCGAGCTTGCGCCCCTGGACCGTGCAGCGGATGCGCCCGTCCTGCGGGAGCCGTCGCTCGGCGATGTCCAGGTTCGCCATGATCTTCAGGCGCGAGACGATCGCGGCGCTCATCTTGGGCGGCGGCTGCATCATCTCGAACAGTTCGCCGTCGATCCGGAACCGCACCTTGAGCGCCTTCTCCGCCGGCTCGATGTGGATGTCGCTCGCCCCCTCCTTCGACGCGGTCTGGATGATGTAGTTCACATAGCGGATGACCGGCGACTCGGCGGCCTCCTTCTCGAGGTCCACCTCCTGGCTCGTCTGCTTGTCGACGCGGACATCGTCCTCCTCGATGTCCCCCAGGATCTCCTCGACATTCATCTCCTCGCCGCCGGCGCCGACCAGCGCGTCGAACACCGCCCGGATGTCCGAGGGCGGCACGACCACCACCTTCATCGCCCGCGCGCCCAGGCGCAGGCGCACATCGTCCACCGTGAACACATCGTCAGGCCTGGCCGTGCCCAGCACCACCCGGTCGCCCTCGGCGCCCAGCGGCAGCACCAGGTGCTGCTTGCAGAACTCGGGCGTCAGGCGGTGCAGCAGCTTCTCGTCGTAGGGGAACCCTCCCTCTTCGTTGCGGCGCACGCGCACCAGGGGCATCCGCATCGACTCCGCCACGGTCGTGAACAGCCCGACCTCGTCCACCTCCTGGTCGAGCAGCACATCGATCAGACTCGTGCCGGGCGACTGGCGGATGATCGTCTCCGCCGCCGTGATCTGCTTGGGCGAGGCGACCTCGCGCTGCAGCAGCATCTCCTTGAGCGAAGCGGGCGCCGCCGGCGCCGACCTGGCCTGGGCGTCGCCCGACGGCGCGGGCGCGGAGCGCTCGCGGTCCGGCGCCGGCGACTCGGTCGGCGCTTCGGCGCCGCCCTCGGCCTGCGCCACGCCCGCGCCGGTGTGGGGCGTGTTGCGGGTGCGGATGCCCAGGTCGCTCAGGATGCCGTCAAGGTCGAGTTTGGCCACGGGCTGGGCTCCGAGCGCTCGATGGCTGGCGGTGGGTCACTTCACTCGCCGAGCGAGAGCGTGAAGACGCGCCCGTCGGCCTCCAGGCGGGCCTCGCGCCCGCCGATCTCGGTCACGCGGAAGAACTCGCCCACGGTGTCGCCCACGCGGACCATCTGCCCGCTGATCCGCGCCACCGGGATGCGCCCGCCGATCACGCTGTTGAGGGACAGGCGCTTGAACGCGTCGTTGATCTGGGCCGCGCGGCGCTCGCGCTCCAGCCGGGCGGCCTCCGCGGGGTCGATCGAGCGCCCTCCGGGGACGGTCGTCACCACCTCGAGCCCGCGCCACTCGAAGGGGTTCATCTGCACTTCATCGAGCGGCACCTGGGGCACCTCGCCCGTCGTGCGCAGGTCGTTCATCAGGACCACATGGTCCGAGGTCGCGATCCGCGTCGCGCCCTCGACCGGGTAGTCGATCTTGATGTCCAGCATCTTCAGGTGGCCCGCCTTGCCCATCCGGCGCATCGCGTACAGCGACCCGCTCGCCGCCACCACCACGATCAGCAGCACCAGCACCCCGCTGTGCTTGCCGGCGGCCCCGAACCGCGAGGGTCCGCCCAGCGCGGTGTCCGTCCCGCCCGGCGCGAAAGGCGAGTTCAGGGGCGTGTTCGCGCCGGGCGCCTCCGCGCCCGGGTCGTTGTGCTCCGGCTCGCCCGGGGGCTTGCCCATCGAGGCCATGCGCAGAGTCATTCCTTCTTCTCCTGCTTT
>DOJA01000001.1:0-1795 GCA_003511945.1 Phycisphaerales bacterium
CCCGCCCATGACCGCCCTCCGCATCGCCTGCAGCAACCCGAAGGTGTCGTCGGTGCCCTTGGAGAGCGCCAGCGTCGCTATCGGGCGCCACGCCGACAACGACATCCCGTTGCAGGACGACACCGTCGCCAGCCGCTTCCACTGCGTGATCGAGCTGGGCGAGGACGGGCGCTTTGTGCTGAAGGACCTCGGCTCCCGCAACGGCACGCGCCTCAACGGCGAGTCGGTGGTCGTGGCGCCGCTCTCTGCTGGCGATGTCATCACGGTCGGGAAGCACACCTTCAGCGTCGAGGTCGACGAGGCCCGCGCGCGGGCCGAAGGCGAGGAGGACGCCCCCCCCGGCCCCGGCGCGGCGCCCGCCAAGCGGGGCGCTCAGCCCATGGGCAAAGAGCCCTGGGCCGCCGAGCTGCGCCGCATGATCGACGCCCTGCCCCCCAAGGGCTCGGTCCTGCCGGTCATCACGCTGCACGACTCGAACGACCACCCCTCGGACGCGTTCCGCAGCAGCGCCGACGGGCCGGTCGCGCTGCGCCTGCTCATCCTGCTGGCGGCCAAGGCGCGCTCGACGGACATCCATGTCGAGCCCCGCCCCGACGACATGCAGGTCCGCATGCGCGTCGACGGGCAGATGGTCTCGATCATCAACCTGCCCCGTCAGGTGGGCGAGCTCGCGCTGGGCGTGGTGCGCACCGCGTGCCAGATGCTCCAGGCCGCCCGCGACGAGGTGCAGGAGGGCCACTGCTCCATCCGCTTCCCCGACCGGCGCACCGACTACCGCGCGTCGCTCACGCCCACGATGCACGGCCCCAAGCTCGTCCTCCGCATCCTCGACTCTGTCACGGCGCCGCAGGCGCTCAGCGACCTGAACCTCCCGATCTACATGCTCGACCGCCTGCGCCACGGCTGCGACAAGGACGCGGGCATGATCCTCGCCGCCGGGCCGACCGGGTCGGGCAAGACCACCACGCTCTACAACGCCATCCGCGAGATCGACCGCAGCCGGCGCAATGTGGTCACCATCGAGGACCCGGTCGAGTACCGCATCGAGGGCGTGACCCAGATCCCCGTGGGCCACGCCAACTCGTTCGGCACGCTGCTCCGCTCGATCCTGCGCCAGGACCCGGATGTGATCCTGGTGGGCGAGGTCCGCGACCAGGAGACCGCCCGCACCGCGATGCAGGCCGCCATGACCGGGCACCTGGTCTTCTCGACCATCCACGCCAAGGACACGATCGGCTCGGTCTTCCGGCTGCTGGACCTTGGGCTCGAGTCCTACCTCGTCGCCAACTCGATGGACATCGTGATCGCGCAGCGCCTGGTCCGCCTGCTGTGCGACTCGTGCAAGCGTCCGGTGAAGGTGTCGCCCGGGCAGATGACCCGGCTGGGGCGGTTCCTCGAGGGCAAGTCCCAGGTCTTCGCCGCCACCGGCTGCGCCCGCTGCCTGCGCACCGGGTTCCACGGGCGTCGCGCCATCTTTGAACTCCTGGACTTCAACGAGGAGCTCCGCGACTGCGTGCTCAACCAGCCCTCGATCTCCAAGATGCGCAAGATCATCGAGCAGGGCGTGTTCACCACCCTGCAGCAGTCCGGCTGGCTGCTGGCCGCCCGGGGGATGACCACCCTCGAGGAAGTGGACCGCGTGACGGGGACCTGATTCGCCTTCCCATTTCCCCCCGCGCGCGGGCGTCCTGAGCGTGGCGTGTGCGCTTTGGGCGGGTTCCGGGCATGATGGCGTCGGCACGGAGGGCGACGATGAACATCTGCGAGCGTGCGCCGGGTGATCTGAAGGAACTCA
>DOJA01000001.1:2134-3657 GCA_003511945.1 Phycisphaerales bacterium
GGCGCCGCGCCCGCGGCACGAGAGGCAGGACCTCCAGGCCCAGCGGCAGTTCAAGAACGACAGCGCCCCCCTTTGTGAGGACGGTCCGCGCCGTCTGCGCCTGCGACGACCTGCCGCGCGATTCAGGATGGTGATCCGTATGAGCCGACTCACTCCGCCCCGGCCCACGCCGGGTGCGGGGCGCGGCCACGAACAAACCACGGAGACACCGAGCCACGGAGAAGGGCAGAATGTTGAAGGGACCGAGGTTCCGGATCACTGCCTTCCTCCGCGCTCTCCGCGTCTCCGCGGTGAACTCCTCGCGCCCCCGCCGGGGCACCCGGAACTCTCGTGCGCACATCCGACCTGGCCCGAGCCCCCGGGTCCCCAAACCCCACTCCTCAGACCCACCACCCGCCCCCTCACCGGATGAACCGCATCCTCCCGAAGTCCGGGATCGGGATCGAGTTCCCCACGGTCCGCGGCGCGGGGAAGTAGACGAAGAACGCCTTGCCCAGGATCAGGTCCCGCTCGACCACGCCGACCTTGCTCCCGATCTGTTCGAGGATCGGGGCGTCGACGCCGGTCCACAGGCGCCCGTCCTTTGATGCCGGGCTGTTGTCGCCCAGCATGAAGTGCTCGCGCGGACCCAGCGTCGCGAGATTGGTCGGGCTGGTGGCCAGCGCCGGGCGCCCGCCGAAGAAGGCGACGGGCTCGTAGTAGAGGTCGCGGTCGAGCCCCACCCGCGCGAGCGTGACGGGCGACCCGCGGAACGACCATTGCACGCGCGGGCGGGCGCGCTCGTACGCCGAGGCGTCCCACAGCGTGGGCCCGGCGTAGCCCTCGTCCGTCAGCGCGTCCTCGGGCGCGCCGGTCGCCAGCGACAGGCGCTTCGAGGGCGACCAGTCGTAGGACGCCTGCGCGATCTTCCGCCCGTCGGCCCACACCTCCAGCGCCTGATCGGCTCGCCAGAACTCAAGGTCCACGAACCGTCCTGGCGCGAAACGCGGCCCGGGCGCCGTCGTCATCGTGGCCCACTCCGCGTCGCCCTGCGGGCGCGTCGAGATGGTCACGGTCCCGCCGTCGAACGACGCCCTCCACTCGTGCCCGTGCGAAGCGATCGTGGCCGCCGCCGACAGCCCCTCGCGGTCGGCCCGCACGCCCGCGCGGAGGCGCACATCCGCCACCGGGAACATCTGCACCTGGCGGTTGAAGAGCGTGCGCTCGGGGATCTCGTTGTAGGGCACCCAGCCCCAGACGGGCCAGCGCTCGCTGTCCCACGAGAGGACCGACGCCCCGTCGCTCTCGCAGCGGTACTCCCGCGCCGCGCCGGTCGTCCACCCCGCGCCGCTCCAGGGGGGGCTGAACCACTCGCGCCCGTCGCGCCTGGGGTTGAGCGGCGCGTACTCGCTGGAGAACACGGGCGCCCACACCGCGCGCTGGACCCGATCGGGTTTCCGCTGGACGCGCCACTCGCCCGTCGGCGTCGCCGAACCGTCGGCGCCCACGCGCACCGGACGGGTGAAGACATCGCCGTCGGCGAG
>DOJA01000001.1:3706-4044 GCA_003511945.1 Phycisphaerales bacterium
GGAAGACATCGCCGTCGGCGAGCCACACCTGCTCGTTCGGCAGACCGACCAGCCGCTTGATGAAGTTCTGCGTCGCGGACTCGGGGTTCTTGAACACCACCACATCCCACCGCTCGGGCGGGAAGAGCTCGTAGAGGTACTTCTGCACCAGGATGCGGTCGCCCGCGCGCAGGGGCTTCACCTCGGGCGTCGTGATGAACCCGTTGGGGATCCCCGCCCGCCCGCCCGTGCTGAACCGGTTGATGAGCGAGGTGCTCATCGGGTCCGTCGCGCTGGGCGGCCCGCTCGGCCCCGCGCCCTGCGGCTGGACCCGCGTGTCGTTCACCGCGTAACACCGG
>DOJA01000261.1:0-675 GCA_003511945.1 Phycisphaerales bacterium
GGGCCGTGGGGGGGGCTGCGGGGGGCGGTGCGGGCCTTTTCGAGGAGCCGGTTGAGCTCCGCCAGCTCCTTGCGCGAGAGGTGCCCGAGCTGGGCGCGGTGCAGCTGGACCACGGGCCGATCGAGCGAGCCGACGAGTTCGAGCCCCTTCCTGGTGATGCTGACGAACACGACGCGCCGGTCCTCGACGCACCGTCGGCGCTCCACGAGCCCGGCGCCCTCCAGCCGGTCGACCAGCCGGGTGATGTCGGGCACGCGCGCCACCATCTCGCCGGCGATCGACAGCGAGGGCACCGGCTTCCCGTGCCCGCGCAGGATGCGGAGCACATTGTGCTGCGCGGTGCTCAGCCCGTGCGACTTGAACAGGTGATCGAAGTCGCCCGAAAGGAACTCGGCGGAGCGCTGCAGGTTCAGCCACGCCTCCTGCTCGGGGACATCGAAGGGCCGGCGCTTGCCGAGCTCGTGCTGGAGGCGGGGCATCCGGGGGGAATGTACCCCGGTGAGATGTTTGGGTCCACGACTGTCCGGCGCGCGCATCGTCCGCGGGCGTCGCGCGCACCGTCCGCGGGCGTCGCGCCGCGGTTACCGCAATGCCGATCGGTGAACGGGCGATCGACTCCGAGCCGCTCACGGAATGACTCGGAGAAGGCAGAAGCGACCGGCGGGACGCCTGTCC
>DOJA01000261.1:732-3467 GCA_003511945.1 Phycisphaerales bacterium
AGCGACCGGCGGGACGCCTGTCCCACCAGAGTCGGGGCGGGTCATTCTGTGCGGGACTCTCAGGCCGACCCGCTCTCCCCGAGCACCCGCGGCACGCGCAGGAACGGAGGGGCGGCGTCGGGCGCCAGCCCCATCAGGACCTCGCGCGCCAGCACGGGGCCCGGCTCATCCTCCCCGAGAGCCCCGCCCGCGTCCGCGGGGTGCGCCATCGGCTCCACCCCGGTGAGGTCGAGCGCGCGGATGGACTCAAAGTGCCCCAGCACCGAGGAAAGGGCCCGCGCGTGCTCGCCCAGCACCGCGTCGCTGAGCGCCAGGCGGGCCAGCGTCGCCACCCGTCGGGCGGTTTCGAGGGGGACCGATGGCGCTCCATCGTTCACGCGGGCCGCGTCCGTTCCGAGCGCGGCGCGTGTGGGGCGGAAGTTTGGTGTGCGCTGCTGGGCGGCGGCGCGGGGGACTGGGCCGCGGGCGCGTCCGCGGGAGCGGATGCGGGTGCGGATGCGGGTGCAGGGGGGGGGGTCATTGGCTCGGCGGGGCTGGTGGAGTCGAGCGCGGGCCAGCCGAAGAGCGCCGGGGGCTGGTCGATGCCCAAGGGCCACACGCGGACGGAGTCGACTTGCCACGGCTCCAGGGGCGACTGTCGGAGCTGGACGGTGATGCGCTGGTAGAGGGGGCCTTCACTCTGGGGGCCGCCGACGCCGAACACGGGCCGGAGGATGTCGACCCAGGCGCGCGAGCCGGGCCGGACCCAGACCTTGGCGACATGGAACGCCGGCAGGTCCGCCGTCTGGGCGGAGACGAGGTTGGCGTTGGGGTCCTTCAGGCGCCGGAGGAGGTCCTCCGCCCATCGCTTCTGCATGCCCTGGGGGAGGTTGACGACATAAGGCCCGTTCACGGGGAACCGCGAGGTGACGCGCTGGAGCGCGACACGCATGACCTCCGGGACCGGATTGATGTTGGGGTCGCGGACGGACCACTCTTCTTCGACTCGTTCTGGGTAGGTGGCGTGGGCGGCACAGCCGAGCAGTGCGCCGAGCGCCACGAGCGAGAGCGCGAGTCGGAGCCGGTTCATCGGGCGCGGTCGTGGGGTGGGGGACATGCCGCCTCCTGCGTGAGTGCTGGTCAGCGAGCGGGTGAATGTACCTCCCGGCGAACCCGGGCGTCAGGGGCGCAGGTCGGCGACGCGGGCGATCCACAACTGGGATGAAGCCCGCTCCTCGCCCGGCGCTGCGCCTCCCCGCTGGCTGGTCCACATCATGAGCGTGCCGTCGGCGGACAAGGCGGGCAGGCCGTCGAACCCCGGGGCGTGGGTGATCCGCTTGCGCCGCAGGAGCGCGGGGACCTTTCCTGCACTGGCGCCGACGGGGGCCTCGACGCTGTAGATCTCGTAGTTGTCGTGGCCCTGCTCGCTGGTGGTGTAGACCAGGAACTCGCCCGAGGGGTGCCAGAAGGGGGCCCAGTTGACCGCGTCGTTGTCGGTGACCTGGAACTCGGCCTTGACGCCCTTGGTAGCGCCCGCGTCGTCGAAGTCCAGCGTGGCGACGAAGACCTGGAGCAGGTCGTTGCCCTTGACATCCGAGCGGTAGCAGATCGCCTTTCCGTCGGGCGAGAAGAAGGCGCCCCCGTCGTAGCCCGGGCGCTCGACAAGCGGGGTGTGGCGCAGGGCGACGGTGTCGAACACCCAGATGTCGGCGTCCCTCGTCTCCGGATCGGCGTGGGTGTAGAGCAGGTGGCGCCCGTCGGGGGAGTAGGAGCACTCGGCGTCGTAGCCGTCGCGCGTGAAGACGGGCGTCGGCCCCGACCCGCGCCGGGGCGGGGTGAACTCTGGGATCGCCGGGTTGTTCTTCTTGAGTTCCCGATGCACCCGGCCAAGCGGGAACTGCATAATCTCCGTCTCGCGCGGGAACTTCCAGGCGTAGGTCGAAGTGCCGCGCTGGAACCCCGCGGGCGCCTGCTCGGCTGGGGGCGACATGGTGGAGCCAAAGATGACCATCCACGGCTCGCGCGGGTTGAACCACGCGCAGGTGGAAGCGGCCTCGGGAGGGGTGAGCAGCGTGATCTCGGTGATCGCGAGCGGCTTGGCCTGGGCGGGCACCCCGAACCCGGTGCACACGACACCCGCCTTCTCGTCGGCGGTCGTCAGGCGCGCGAGGTAGATGCTGTAGTCGTTCGTCGCCGGCCCGCCCGTCGCCGCCGGCGCGACGGCCTGAAAGACGATCCATCGCCCGTCGGGGGAGAAGTAGGCCTCGCCCGCGCGGGCGAAGCGATCGGCGCTGGTGAGCTGTTGATGGCCGACCAGCATGGAGCGCTCGGCTTCGCACCACGCGGGGGGTTCATCGGCGAGCGCGATCGGGGCCGCGAGCGCGAGCCCAGCGAACAGGATCGATCGAGGATTCCGCACGGCGCACCTCCAGCGAGAAGACTCCGGATGGTCATAGTACGAGGGCCGGCGCCGTTTCGCGCGGTAGACTGGCGCCCGTGACGGCGGAGCGCCTGACCATCGCGGTGTTCAACGAGCGGAGCGGGTGGGCGCTCCCGGAGGTTCACGCGGAGCGGATCGCCGAGGCCGCCGGCCCGGGCGTGCGGGTGGAGCGGGTCACGAGCCGGGCCGAGTTCGGGGCCGCCTTCGGGGAGTCGGACTACCTGGTCGGGCTGCCGCTGGTGGAGGACGCCGGCGCGTTCCGGGGCGGGCGCCTGAAGTGGGTGCAGCTGACCAGTTCCATCGGGGACTTCGACGG
>DOJA01000261.1:3529-4701 GCA_003511945.1 Phycisphaerales bacterium
CGATCGCGCCGGCGATCCGGGCGGGCGTCCGGGTGACGACCGCCGCCAGCATCCGCGCGCCGCAGGTGGCGGAGCACGCCCTGGCGCTGCTGCTGGCGCTGACGCGCCGGCTCCGACAGGCCTGGGCGGCGCAGGGCGAACGCCGGTGGGCGGCGGAGGCCATCGCCCCCGCGGTGCGCGACCTGGCCGGGGCCACCGCGGGCGTGGTGGCGATGGGCACCATCGGGCAGGAGATCGCCCAGCGCCTGAAGGCGTTCGGGATGCATGTCCTGGCGACGCGGAAGGACCCGGCGAATCCGTACATGTTCGTCGATGAGGTGCTGGCCCCTGAACGGATGCACGAGCTGCTCGCACGGTCCGACGCGGTGATCGTCGCCACCCCGCGCACGCCGGTGACCGAGGGGCTCATCACCAAGGGGCTCCTGGGGCAGATGAAGCCCAGCGCGCTGCTGGTGGATGTGAGCCGGGGCGGCGTGGTGTCGCAGGGCGCGCTGGTCACGGCGCTGCAGAAGGGCAAGATCGCCGGGGCGGCACTCGATGCGTTCGAGACCGAGCCGCTGCCCCCCAACTCGGCCCTGTGGGGACTCGAGAATGTCATCCTGACGCCCCATGTGGCGTCGGCGAGCCCGCGCTACTGGCAGAGCGCGACGGAGATTGTCTGCCGAAACCTGGCGCGGCTGCGCGAGGGGCGCCCGCTCATCGACGAGGTGACGCCCGAGTGGTACGGCGCGTCGGCCCAGCGCTGAACTCCCTCCCCGGGGACCCGAGCGCCGCACCGCCCGGGACGCGCTGGACCGGGGGCGTCGAGCCGCGCCGGCGGGCGGCGTACGGCGCGGCCCTCGTCTCCGTGGGCATCGCGCTGTCGGGCGCTGGGCTCGGCGCCGGGCACGCGACGGCGCTTCTGCTCCTCGCGGGCGTGCTCGGGGTGCTGGCGCTGGCGGCACGAGGACGCGGGGCGCTGCTCGCGCTGAGCGGAGCCGACGTGTGCGCGGGCGCGGGGTGGCACTCGCTCCGGGCGTGGGAAGTCCCCGCCCGATCCGTCGAGCGCCTCCTCGCCCGCGAGCCGTCGCCCCTGGTGGTCGAGGGTGTCGTGCTGAACACCCCTGAGGTGAGCGACACACCCCGGGGGGTCTTCGGGCGCTTCACCCGGCGCGAGCCGGCCTCGTTCTTCC
>DOJA01000261.1:4790-8116 GCA_003511945.1 Phycisphaerales bacterium
CGGCGGCGGCTGGTCGGCCGCGTCGGGCACGCTGCTCGTGCGCGTGACCGGCGTCGTCGACACCCTGAGCGCCGGGGACCGCGTCCGCGCGCGCGGGTTCGCCCGGGCGCTGGACCCGCCCACCAACCCCGGCGAGCCCGACGGGCGCCCCTCCGCCCGCGCGCAGGGGATCGTCGGGCGCCTCGCGGTGGACAACCCGGCGCTCATCGAACGCACCGGGCGCGCCGGCGTTTGGGGCGCGCTGCGACGCGCGGTGGACGCCCTCCGCCTCCGCGCCGGCGCGTGGCTCAGGGAGACGGGCGACCACCCGCACGCCGTCGACCCCCCGGACCCGCGGAACGCGCTGCTCCGCGCGTTCGTGCTGGGCGAGGTGGGGCCGGGCGCCTCGGAGGTGCGCGACGCGTTTACCCGTCTGGGCATCAATCACATCCTCGCCATCAGCGGCGCGCACCTGATGATCCTGGCCCTGGCGGTGGGCGTGCTGGTGCGGGGCGCCACCGACCGTCCGAGGGTCGCGGGCGCCGTCGTGCTGGGCGTCGTCCTGGCGTACCTGCTCATCATCCCCGCCCGCGCGCCGGTGGTGCGTGCGGCCCTGATGGTGGCGGCCCTCACGCTGGGCAGCGCCACCGGACGCCGACACGACCCGGTCACGGTGCTGTCGTGGGTCCTGCTCGCGGTGCTCGCTTGGGATCCCACACAGCTGTTCGACCTGGGTTGCCAGCTCTCGTTCGGGGTCGTGCTGGCGCTGCTGGTCGTCCAGCCGCGCATGACGGAGCGGCTGTTCGGCGCGACGATCGAGGACGGCGGGGCGCGGTCGTGGGGATGGCGCCGGTTGAAGGAGTCCGTGGGATCGGCGCTGTGCGCGTGGCTGGTGGCATCGCCCTGGGTCGGCGCGCGGGCGGGGCTGTTCGCGCCGCTGGGGGCGGTGGCGTCGATCCTCCTTGTTCCCCTGGCGACGGTCGTGCTCGCCCTGGCGTACCTGGCCACCGCGGCGTCGGTGCTGTCGCCCGCGCTCGGGGGGGCGCTGGGCGCGCCGGTGCGCCGGCTCGCCGGCGGGCTGATCGACGCGGCCCTGATGCTCGACGCACTCCCCGCCAGCGCGGCGTTCCTTCCTCGGCTCTCGATGCTGTGGGGCGCGGGCGCCACCGCGGTGGTCGTGTGGTGGCTTGTCAGCCCCGGCGCGCTCTCCAGGCGGGGCGTCTGGGCCATTGTCGTGGTGACGCTGTGGACGCTGGCGCTCTTCTGGTCCGGCTCGCGCCTGCCGGCCGGGGTTGCGATGCGGATCGACACACTCCATGTCGGGGACGGCGCGTGCCACCTCATCCGCTCGGGCGACGAGGCCGTTCTGGTCGACTGCGGCTCGCTCCGCCTCACCGTGGGCGAGCGCCTCGTCCCCGGCGCCGTCCGCGCGCTGGGAGCCGCGCGCGTGCGCACGCTCGTGATCTCCCACCCCAACCTCGACCACTACTCGGGCGTGCTCGATGTCGTCCGGCCGCTCGGGGTGCGCCGGGTCGTCGTGGGCGAGGCCTTCGAGCGATCAGCCGCGGACGACCCCCTCGGCGCGCCGGCGTTCCTGCTGCGCGGGCTGCGCACTGCGGGCGTCGAGGTGCGCGTGGTCGGCGCGGGCGACACCCTGAGCGTCGGGACCGCGCGGATGGAGGCGCTCTCGCCCCCGCGCGGGCGCTCCTGGCGCGCCGACAACGACGCTTCGCTCGTCTGGCTCGTCGAAGCGAACACGAGCGCCGGGCCACGCCGCCTGCTGCTCACCGGCGACATCCAGCGCGAGGCGATCGTCACGCTCATGGAGGACCGCCCGGACCTGCGCGCCGAGGTCATGGAAGCCCCCCACCACGGCAGCGCCGAGCCCAGCGCCTTCGAGTTCGTCCGGCTCGTCGACCCGGCGCTGGTCATCCAGTCCACCGGCCCGCGCCGGCTCGATGACCCCCGCTGGGCCGAGGCCCGCGCCGGACGAACCTGGCTCGCCACCGCGGCGGTCGGGTGGGTCAGCGCGGAAGTCGACCGTTCCGGGGGCTGGACCTGGCGCACGATGATCGAGCCCCGGGCGTCTCTGGAGCGCCTTCTCCCATGAAGGAAGGGTTGTCGCCGCGCGGACCATCACGGAGGAGGTGGACCGTCCCTTCGACTGGCTCCGGCCGAGTGGGGCGGGATGCTCGATCCGCAGGAGGCCCCCGGCGAGGAACGAGCGAATCGGCCTTGGCTCCAAAGGCGGGCGATTCACTCGCCCGCCGCTCTACCCTCCGTCAACTCGTCCGCCGCGGCGGCGGACGGAGCGCCTAGCTCACCAGCACCACCAGCAGGGTCACGACGAACGCGTTGTTCAGCGCGTGGGCCGTGATGCTGGCGATGATCGACCCGCGCCATTCGCGCAGCAGCGCGAAGGTCACCGCCAGCGCCATGAGCACCGGCACGCCGACGAACCCCTGGGGGTGGATGACGGCGAAGATGAACGCCGTCAACGCGGCGCTCGCGACGATCCCCGCGCCCTGGCGCATGTGGTGGAACAGCGCGCCGCGGAAGACGGACTCCTCGACCAGCGGCGCCCACACCGCCGCCAGCAGGTACAGGGCCATGGCGTCCCAGACACTCTTGATCCCCAGTTGGTCCTTGATCGGGTGCGTCGCCTGGGTCTGCGTGAGCATCGTCAGCGCGAGCACGATCAGGATGCCCACCCCCATCAACGGGAGCCCCGCGAGGTAGCCCGCCACGCCGCAGGAGATTTCCTTGAACACTCCCTCGCCCCGGTGCCACCCGAGAGCGAGGCGGAGTTCGTCCCACCGCACGCCGCGCGCCAGCGGCCAGAGCATGACAAGGGGCATCAGCCAGATCAGCCCGGCCATCACGCTGACGCCGGTGATCGCCTCGACCAGCGCGCCGATCATCTGCACAACCAGGAAGCCGACCAGGAAGAGGACCACCGCCTCGAGCAGCGCCGTGGGCACGGGGCGGACGCCGATCGCCGATCGCGGGTAGCGCCACCAGAGGGTGTGGTTGCCCAGCAGGACGAGGGTCAGCACGAAGAGCACGAACCCCGCCGCCCCGGCCAGCAGCACCACGGCGCCGGCGACGGCCAGCGCGATCAGCGCGCGCACACCCTCCCCCTCGAAGCGCTCCATCGCGGGGTCCGCGCCCGCGCGCGTCTGCGCGATCGCCAGCTGTGCGAACCACCCGTGACGGTCCACGAGCCGCGTCCGCGCACCATCCTGTTCATCCTGCTTCTCCGGTGGCACGGGCGTCCCGCCTGTGTTTCCTGCATTCTCCGGTGGCACAGGCGTCCCGCCTGTGTCCCCTGCCTTCTCCGGTGGCAC
>DOJA01000261.1:8276-8661 GCA_003511945.1 Phycisphaerales bacterium
TCCGGTGGCACGGGCGGCCCGCCTGTGTCTTCCACGCTCTCCCCATCTGCCGCCCCCTCGTACAACTCCCGCAGCGCCCGCGCGTCGTCCAGCAGCCCCGCCGCCTCCTCCCCGTCCTCCGCCTCCAGTTCGGCCTCGATCGCCCGGAGGCGCTCCGCCGCCGCCTGGTTCCCCTCCGCCATAGCCACCAGCGGCGAGAGTCGGAGACGCTCGATGACATGCGGGGACGCATCGTCCAGCTGGCTCATCACTTCCTTCGCGTTCGGTCGAGCGAACTTGCCGGGTTCCGCCTCCACCCAGCGTTCCATCGCCTGCAGCGCCAGCACGACGCGGGTCTGCAGTTTCAACACGGACGAGCTGACGGCCGCCGGATCGACCGACTCGT
>DOJA01000116.1 GCA_003511945.1 Phycisphaerales bacterium
TGGGGACTCGGGGATACAGGGGCGGGCGGCGCATGAGCATGGGCGAGCACAACCACACGAACGGGCGCGCGGGCGGGCAGGACCAGTGTCCATCGTCGAAGAAGGACGGGCTGCCCGCGGACACCGGGGCGACGCACAGGCCGATCAACGGCGCGACGGGGCAGTCGTACTGGCGCTCGCTGGATGACCTGGCGGGTCGGGCGGAGTTCCGCGAGTTCGTGCAGCGGGAGTTCCCGGCGCTTGCGAGCGAACTGCTGGACGGAACCCGGCGGCACTTCCTGAAACTGATGGGCGCGTCGATGGCGCTGGCTGGCGTGGGCTCGCTGGCGGGGTGTCGGCGGCCGGATCATCGGATCCTGGCGTACAACAAGGATCCGGAGGGGATGGTGATCGGCAAGGCGCTGTTCTACGCGACGGCGCTGGCGCTGCCGGGCGGAGGGTGCGAGGGGCTGCTGGCGGAGACATTCGAGGGGCGCCCGACGAAGCTGGAAGGCAACCCGCTGCACCCGGAGTCGATGGGGCGCAGCGGCGTGCGCGCGCAGGCGACCATCCTCGATCTGTACGACCCCGATCGGGACGCGGAGGTCGCCAAAGCGATGGCGACTGAGCGAGGCGAGTCCTTGACGGTCACGGACTGGAAGGAGTTCCAGTCGTTCTGCGCCGGGCACATGGCGTCGTTCGACGCGGCCAAGGGCGACGGGCTGGTGTTCCTGGTCGAGAAGGCGACGAGCCCGTCGCGCGACCGGCTGCGGGAGAGGATCAAGTCCCGCTGGCCCCGCGCGCAGTGGCGGGCGTACGAGAGCATCGACAACCAGCACGCGCTGGACGGCACTTCCGCGGCGCTCGGCGCTCCGGCGCGGGATGTGGTGGACCTGGCGAGGGCGCGGGTGATCGTGTCGTTCGGGCGCGACTTCCTGGGGGGAGAGGGCGCGACGCTGGCGGAGTCCCGGGGCTGGGGCGCGGGGCGGTACACGGCCGGGCCGGAGGGGCGTCGGGCGTCGGGCTCGTCGATGAACCGGCTGTATGTGTTCGAGTCGATGTTCACCCTGACGGGCGGGCAGGCGGACCACCGGGTGGCGCTGAAGCCCTCGCGGGTGGGCGCGGCGATGGTGCTGCTGGCCAACTCGGTGCTGGAGAAGCTCGGCGCCGGGGCGGACCGGGCCTTGGCGCAGGCGGTGTCGGGGGCGTCGTCGGGGCTGGCGGGCGCGGACATGCCCGCGCCGGCGTTCTTCGAGGCGGTGGCGGACGACCTGATCGCGAACAGGGGCGCGGGCGTCGTCATGGTCGGGCCGGAGCAGCCGGCGGCGGTTCATGCGCTGGCGGCGGCGCTCAACGCGGCGCTGGGGAACGGCGGCACAACGGTGAAGTACGCCCCCGTGACGGGCGACGCGGCGCAGTCGAGCGTCGAATCCATCAAGGCGGTGTGCGGCGCGATCGACGCGGGGGCGGTCGACACGATCGTCGTGCTGGGCTGCAACCCGGTGTACGACGCGCCGGCGGACCTGGGGTTCGCGGAGAAGTACGCGAAGGTGAAGCACCGGGTCCATCTCGGCGCGCACGACGAGACGGCGCTGGCGAGCACGGTGCATGTGTCGCGGTGCCATTTTCTGGAGGCGTGGTCGGATGTGGCGTCGTGGGACGGGGCGTACAGCGTGGTGCAGCCGCAGGTGGCGCCGCTGTTCCCGTCGCACGGCGAACTGGAGTTCCTGGCGACGATCGTGGGGGAGAAGGACGCGGACCCCTACACCGTGGTGCGCGAGACGCTGCGCGGGCGGGCCGGCGCGAGTGGCGCCGGGTTCGAGAGCGTGTGGCGCCGGACGCTGCACGATGGGGTGCTGGCGGGGTCGGGTGGGCTGGCGACGGCGCCGGTCCGCGTGGACGGAGCCGCGGCGGCGCGGCTGGTGAGCGACGGGGCGAAGGCGATGGCGCCGACGGACGGGATCGAGTTCCTCTTCGTGCCCTGCGCGCGGGTTCACGACGGGCGGTTCGCCAACAACGGCTGGCTGCAGGAACTGCCCGACACGGTGACGAAGGTGGCGTGGGACAACCCGCTGCTGGTCAGCCCGGCGACGGCGAAGCGGCTGGGGATCACGACGGACCGTCACTCGGTGACGCCTCTGTACAACCACGGGCCGATGTGCTCGATCACGCTGGGCGGGAGGACGGTCGAGGCGCCCGCGTGGATTCAGCCGGGGCTCGCCGAGGGAACGGTGGTGCTGACGCTGGGGTACGGGCGGCGGGTCAGCGGGCGGGTGGGCACGGGCACGGGGTTTGATCTGTACCCCCTGCGGACGAGCGGGGCGATGCGGGTCGCGGGCGGACCGGGCGTGCTGAGCGTCACGAGCAAGAGCCCGCACCTGCTCGCGTGCGTGCAGGATCACTGGGTGCTGGAGGGGCGCGCGGACATCGTGCGCGAGGTGGACCTGGCGGCGTGGCAGAAGCACGGGGATGTGGACATCTCGGGCGATGCTTCGATCCAGAAGGACTCGTACGGTCGAGACCGCGAGCTGAACTTCGCCGGGCGGCTGGGGATGGAGAGCCACACGCCGGCGAACAAGGACATCTACCTGAAGAAGCAGCGCCAGGCGCCGGGCCTTCGGTTCACCGAGGTGGACGAGGCGGGCGCGCCCAAGCGCGACGAGCGGGGGCGCTTGATCGGCATCCTGAACCAGTATGGGCGCCGGGTGCAGCAGTGGGGGATGTCGATCGACCTGACGACCTGCTCGGGGTGCGGGGCGTGCACGGTGGCGTGCCAGGCGGAGAACAACATCCCGATCGTGGGCAAGATGGAGGTGGCCAAGGGGCGCGAGATGCACTGGATCCGGGTGGACCGGTACTACTCGACGGCGCCCGCGGGCGGGACGGAGAAGAACACGCTGGGGATCGGGGGGGACTCGGACATCGCGGCCGAGCCGGGGATGTGGGTGCAGCCGGTGGCGTGCGTTCACTGCGAGGCGGCGCCGTGCGAGGTGGTGTGCCCGGTGAACGCGACGGTGCACGACCCCGAGGGGACGAACAACATGGCGTACAACCGCTGCATCGGCACGCGGTACTGCGCCAACAACTGCCCGTACAAGGTGCG
>DOJA01000323.1 GCA_003511945.1 Phycisphaerales bacterium
CGCCCCGCGGTTCCCCCCCGGTTCCCCCCGGTACGCCCCCCGATTTCCCCCCGGTACGCCCCCCGATTTCCCCCCGATTTGGCCCCCGGTTTCCCCCCGGTTTCCCCCCCATTTGCCCCGCACCCGGAGCTGCCCATGCCCCCAGCCGAGCCCGACTCCCCACTCGCCGGTTCACCCTCGACGGGCCACCGGATGCAGTGCATGGAGATCTGGGGGGGCAACTCCTCGATCATGGACGCGATCTCCTCCCCCGGGATCGACGCCTGGGTCTACAGCCGCCCGCACGAGAACGCCGGCCAGGGCGGGGACATCCACTATGTGTCCATGTGCGCCTCGGGGCGCATCGCGCGCTACTTCGTCGCCGATGTCGCGGGCCACGGCGAGGCAGTCAGTGAGCTCGCGAGACGCCTGCGCACCCTGATGCGCCGGAACATCAACACCATCGACCAGACCAAGTTCGCCCGCGCGCTGAACGAGGAGTTCTCCCGCCTTGAGACCCACGGGCGCTTCGCCACCGCGGTGCTGGCCACCTACTACGCCCCCACCCGCAACCTCATCCTCTGCAACGCCGGACACCCGCGCCCCATGTGGTACCGGGCCGCCGACCGCACCTGGAGCGTGCTCGACCGCGACGCCCGCGGCACGGTCGAGGCCGCCTCCAACCTTCCCCTGGGCATCATCGAGCCCACCGACTACCACCAGTTCGCCATCGAACTCAACCCGGGCGACCTCGTCGTCTTCATCACCGACGGGCTCGTGGAGGCCAAGGACGACCAGGGATGCTTGCTCGGCGAGGCCGGGCTCCTGGACATCGCCCGCTCCTTCGACCCCTCCTCGCCCACGGCGCTGCTCGCCGGGTTGCTCGAGCGCGTCGTTCAGTACCAGAGCGGGCGCCCCATCGACGACGATGTCACCGTCGTCCTCCTGCACCAGAACGGCGCGCCCATTCCCACCTACTCCCTCGGGGAGTACGCCGGCG
Source organism: Phycisphaerales bacterium (assembly GCA_003511945.1). GTDB lineage: Bacteria > Planctomycetota > Phycisphaerae > Phycisphaerales > UBA1924 > UBA11155. Next base: position 980 of record DOJA01000323.1, read on the forward strand.
CCGTCGCCAAGATGCTCGGGCTCAAGCGCACCTGACTCGTCGAGCGCTCAGGGAACGAACGCGAGTCGGTGGCACAGGCGTCCCGCCTGTGCGCCCGCACGGTGACCCCGAAATGCCCGGGACGCCTCTGCCGCCCTTCCGTGCACGCACATCACCGCCTCTGGCGCTGCCACTGGCGGATCGTGTCGTCGGCCCCCGGCGTCGCGGGCTCCGGGTTGAGCTCCCCCCGGCGCAGCCGGACCAGGTCGACCTCCGCCGCGATGAACCCGAACGCCGCCCACTGGTCGGACGCGACGAGCCGCTCCATCAACGCCGTCGCTCCCGCAAGGTCGAAGCGCGTGAGCCGCCGGTTGGCCAGCCCGTACGAGGTCGTCGCGTCGTCGACGGCCCCTCCTCCTCCCACTCCCGGCGCGCGGGCCGCGTCCAGCGCCCACGCCTCGCTCCGCTCGCCCTTGAACACCAGCAGCAGACGGTGGTAGGCAAAGTTCTCCAGGATGTCCATGTCGGGCCGGATGCCCTCCAGTTCCGACATCGCCACGGTCTCGTGCCCCAGGCGCGTCCGCGCGTTGAAGCGCCAGTACGCGAAGGCGACCAGCGTGTCGTCGTTCATCGCCATGGTGCGCACCGCGTTGTCCCACACGAGCGCCGCCCGCGCGAACTCCCCCCGCAGGTAGGCCGCCAGCCCCAGGTGGTACTGGATGTTCGAGTGCAGCGTGCTCCGGGGCGCCCCGGAAGCGTTGGGCGCGCCGTCCGGCTCGACTTCATCGGGGATTCCCCGCTCCAGCACGATCGTCGCCGCCCGTTCAAGGTCACTGAACGCCTCGTCGAACCGGCGCAGCGTGATGAACCGGTGCCCGCGGTGGCGCAGCAGGCGCGGGCTCTCGGGGAACCGCTCGAGCGCGCGGGTGTACCACTCCACCGCCTCGCGGTGCCGCCCGAGGTACGCCAGGCGGCGTCCGACCCAGATTGATGCCTCCTCGCTCGCCGGGTCGGCATCGAACGCCGCCCGCGCCGCGGCCAGATCCCCCTCGAGCGCCCGCCGCCGCTCGGGGGTGAACACCGGCTGGCGGAACGGGCGCCGGTCGAGCAGCGAGAACGCCTCCGGCTCCGCCAGCGCCGCCGAGCGGGAGCGGTCGGAGGCGCCGTGCCCGCCCGGAGCGCACGCGCCGAGGACCACCGTCGCGCAGGCGAGAAGCAGGGGCGTCACGGACCGCGGGGCGGTCGGGCGGGTGGCGGCCTTTTTCATGGCGCGGAGCGTACCAGCCGGGCGCGCCGCTACGATCCGCGTCCGACCGGGGCCTTCTCATGACCCTCTCCATCGACATCTTCGGCGCCCCCAAGGCCCTCGTGGGCATGGTGCATGTCTCGGCGCTGCCCGGCACGCCCCGCTGCACCGAGCCCGTCAATGTCATCGCCGGCAAGGCCGTCGAGGAGGCGTGGATGCTCGCCGAGGCGGGCTTCGACGCCATCATCCTGGAGAACATGCACGATGCGCCCTACCTCCGGCGCGCCGTCGGCCCCGAGATCGTCGCCGCCATGACCGAGGTCGCCGACGCGGTGCGCGAGGCCGTCGATGTCCCGCTGGGCGTGCAGATCCTCGCCGGGGCCAACCGCGAGGCCCTCGCGGTGGCCCACGCCGTCGGGCTGTCGTTCATCCGCGCCGAGGGGTTCGTCTTCGCCTCTGTCGCCGACGAGGGGCTCCTCGAGGAAGCCGACGCCGGCCCGCTGCTCCGGTATCGCAGGCAGATCGGCGCCGACAAGGTCCGCGTGCTGGCCGACATCAAGAAGAAGCACTCCTCCCACGCCATCACCTCGGATGTCGGGCTCGCCGAGACCGCGCGGGCCGCGGAGTTCTTCGGCGCCGACGGCGTGATCGTCACCGGCGCCGCCACCGGGCGCCCCACCTCGGTCGAGGATGTCCGGCGCGTCCGCACCGCGACCAAGCTCCCGCTCTGCGTCGGCAGCGGCGCCACGCCCGACACCATGCGCGAACTCTTCGAGTACGCCGACGCCGTCATCGTCGGCTCGTGGTACAAGGTCCGCGGCGAGTGGCGCAACCCCCCCGACCCCGCCCGCGTGAAGGAACTGGTGGCCGCCGCCAACCGCGCCCGGTTGTAGGGCGCTTCGGAACGCCGTTCAGAGTGAACTATCCCCTCTGGTGGGACCGGCGTCCCGCCTGTCTCTCCCGGCCCTCTCCGGGTCATTCTGTGAGGGCGTTCTCAGTCCCGCTCTCCGGCTCCCTCGCTCCCCGAGCCGCGGATCGCCAGCCGGTGCGCGATGTCGGAGAGGTCCTTGAGCGCCTGCCCCGACGCCGTCAGCGACGACGCCGAGTCCAGCGCCTTCACCGCCCGCTCCGCGGCGTCCGACAGCACCCCGAACCCGAACCCCGCCCCGCTCCCCTTCAGCGACAGGCACAGCCGCCGGACGCTCGGCGCGTCCGACAGTCGCACCGCGTCGGCGATCTGCGTGATCGTCCGGTGCACCTGCGCGATGTACCCCTCCACCAGCGGGATCATCTGCGCGTCGGCGGTCCGCGTGCTGTAGAGCGGGAGCCGAGCGGGCTTCCCCGTGGTCGCCTCCGGCTTGGGCGCCGACAGGCGAACCCCCAGCGCCGCCGCCAGCACCCGAATCAGCCCCGCGGGGCTGTAGGGCTTGGGCACCACCGCCGCGGCCCCGGCCCGGCGGGCCGCGCTCAGCCGGTCGGTGTTCGCCTCCGCCGTCAGCACGATGATCGGCCCCTCGTACCCCGACCGGCGGATCGCGCCGATCGCTTCCTCACCCGGCCCCGCCGACAGGTTCAGTTCGCACATCACCAGGTCAAAGTGACGCGAACGCAGGTCCCGGATCGCCTCGCTCACCGAGTCGTGGCTCGCCATCCGCACGCCCGTCGAGCGCAGGTGGAACGCCAGCAGCTCGCAGTCCACCCGCTGGTCGTCCAGCAGCAGCAGGTCCGCGTCGAACTGGGGCAGTTCCAGCGTCCCCTCCGCGTTCTCCGCGAACCGCGCACTGGCGCGGAACGCGTCGGGGTCCACCTCGCTGTCGAACCGCACCGCCACCGCGTGGATGCTCCGCTCCAGCAGTTCGCAGGTCTCGACCATGCCCAGCACCCCGCCCTCCTGGCCGTCGCCACGAGGCACGACAAACACGCAGCGCGTCCCCGGGTTCAGGAACCCGCTGTGCAGGAACCACATCCCCCGCTCCGAGAAGTGGCGGCTGATCACCAGGAACTTCGCGCTGCCCCCGCCCGGGTGGTGTACTGTCACTCGCACCGTCGCCGGCCCCGCCCCGGGGGCCTGCTCCGACAGCGGGCCGAACAGGTCGTTGCGCTCCGCGATCGCGTCCAAACGGTCCATCAGCTCCGTCCGCTTCACCTCGCTGAGGTGGATCGTGCGGCGGTACGGGCTCTCGGCGACCTTTGCGGCACCCCGTGTGAGCATGGCGTATCCACAGGGATCGACCTTCCCCGCAACGCCCTGAAGGGTCCCTCACAGAATGGCCTCGTCTCCCCGGCGGGACGGGCGGCCCGCCCGTCTCTTCCGACCCTCCCGGAGTGATTCTGTGAGGGGCTCTACGGGCCCCGCACGGAGTCACCTCCCCTCTTCGGTGGGATGGGCGGCCCGCCTGTCTCTCCCGGCCCCCATTGAGTCATTCCGAGAGCGGCTCCGTGTGAGGGGTTGGGCCACCCCGCCGAGCCCCGCCGGTACCCTTCGCCCATGACCACCCTCCTCCGCGCCGCCGCCGCCCTCTGCTCGCTGGCTCTCCTCTTGCTTCTCGGTCCTTCCCGCGCCCCGGCGCAGCCCCAGGCCCCCGCCTCGGAGGACGACCGCGTCCTCGCCCTCCTCGCTGAGGACCTCGAAGCCCAGCGCCGGTTCAACCCCGTGAGCGCCAGTCTGAACGCCGACCGGCGCTTCGATGACCGCTGGCCCGACGCCTCCGCCCAGGGACGGGCCGCGATTGTCGACGACGCCCGGGCCCGCCTCGCGCGGCTCGAAGCCGTCGACCTCTCCCGCCTCACCCACGACAACCGCGTCAACGCCGCCCTGTTGCAGTACGAACTCCACGAGCGCATCGCCGTCGACGCCACCAACGACTGGCAGATGCCCATCAGCCAGATCGACGGCCCCCAGCAGTTCCTCCCCATGCTCGCCGACAACCTCTCCTTCACCACCGACGAGCAGCGCGCCGCCTACATCACCCGCCTCGAAACCCTGCCCGCCTACATCGCGCAGGTCATCGCCAACATGCGCGAGGGGCTCAAGGCCGGGCGCACGCCCCCCAGGGTTGTCATGGGCGCCGTCGCGCAGCAGGCCCTCGCCCACGCCACCCCCGAGCACGAGGCCGACCCCGCCTCCCATGTCATGTACAAGCCCTTCGTCGGGCGCTCCGGAGAACTGGCCGACCGCGCGAAACAAGCCATCGCGCAGGGCGTCATCCCCGCCTTCCGCGCCCTGGGCGAGTTCCTGCGCGACGAGTATGTCCCGGGCTGCCGCGAGACCATCGCCGCCGGCGACCTGCCGGGGGGCGGGGGGTACTACTCCTTCCAGATCCGGCTCATGACCACCGTCGACCTCTCCGCCGACCAGATCCACCGCATCGGGCTCACCGAGGTCGCCCGCATCCGCGCAGAAATGATGCGGGTCATCGCCCGCTCGGACTACCCGCGCAAGAACGAACTCAAGGGCGATGAACTCTTCCACGCCTTCATCGAGTACCTCCGCGCCGACCCCCGCTTCTACCACCGCACCGCCGAGGAACTCCTCGACGCCTACCGCGCCATCGCCAAGCGCATCGACGCCGACATGCCCCGGCTCTTCGCCACGCTCCCCCGGCTCTCCTACGGCGTGCGCGAGATGCCCCCCTACATCGCCCCTTCGTCGCCCACCGCCTACTACTTCCAGGGCTCCCTGAAGAACGGCGTCGCCGGCTTCTTCGTCGCCAACACCTACCGCCTCGACCAGCGCCCCACCTACGAGATGATCCCCCTCACCCTCCACGAGGCCGTCCCGGGTCACCACCACCAGATCGCCATCGCGCAGGAACTCGAAGCCGCCGGCATGCCCGAGTGGCGCACCGAACTCTTCTACAACGCCTTCGGCGAGGGCTGGGCCCTCTACGCCGAGCGCCTGGGATTCCAGATGGGCGACGAGCCCTCGCCCACCATCAACCCCGCCGTGGACGCCCCCCGCGGCCTCTACGCCGACCCCTACGCCGACTTCGGTCGGCTCTCCTACGAGATGTGGCGCGCGATGCGACTCGTCGTCGACACCGCCATCCACTCCATGGGCTGGACCCGCGACCAGGCCATCAACTACATGCTCGACAACAGCGCCCTGACCCGCACGAACATCGAGCGCGAAGTCGACCGCTACATCGCCTCTCCCGGGCAGGCCCTGGGCTACAAGCTGGGCGAAATGCGCATCCGCGCCCTCCGCGCCGACGCCGAGGCCGCCCTCGCCGACCGCTTCGATGTCCGCCGCTTCCACGACGCCGTTCTCGGGCAGGGCTCGATCCCCCTCGACCTGCTCAGCGCGCAGGTCCAGGCCTGGATCGACCGCGAGAAGAAGCGGAACTGACCCGAGCGCCTAGCTCCCGATCCCCGGCCCCGCGATGAACGACCCGCCACCGATCTGCGCCGGCGGGCTCACCCGCGCGGGCGGACGCTTGGCGCTCGGAGCGGGGGACCCGGGGGACCCGGGGGTTCCGGGGGATCCGGGGGATCCGGGGGGCGCGGGCGGCCCCACCTGGGGCGTCAGGCGCAGCTTGAAGATGTACGACGCCACGCGCTCGCGCGTCTTGGTCAGCATCTCCCCGAACAACCGCGCGCCCTCGCGCTTGTACTCGATCCGCGGGTCCTGCTGGCTGAACGCCCGGAACGAGATCGAGTCCCGCAGCTGGTCCATCGCGTACAGGTGGTCCTTCCACGCCGGGTCCAGCACCTCCAGCATGACGAACCGCTCGAACTGGAGCAGCTCCGACCGCACGATGCTCTCGATCCGCGCCCGCACCGCCTCCGCCCGGTCCTCGCCCCGCAGGCGCAGGATCCACTGGGGCAGCTCCGCCGCGTAGCGTTCGCGCACATGGGCCGCGAGCGTCGCGTCGTCCTTGCACGCCAGCGCCTCCCCGATCGACTTCTCCAGGCGCCCCTCCTGCATCGCCTGCTTCGACGCCCGCAGCAGGTCCTCGCGGATCTGCTGAGGCATCCTCGTCCGCAGCACCGACTCGTCCCACCCCAGCCCGAACCGCGCGTTCGCCCATTGCACCAGCCCGCCCAGCGCCTGCGGCCCGCGCTGACGGACCATCGCGGTCGTCATCTCCATCGCGAAGTCCACCGGGTACTCCACCTCGCGCTTCTCGTACTGCTCGCGGACCGCGTCCACCACCATCGTCACCACGCCCGCGCGCTCCTCGTGCGCGCTGATCCGCTCGGGCGCGATCTCCAGCCCCAGCGTGTTCTTCACCCACTTGGACAGCTCCTGCGCGCCGTAGTTCGCCACCAGGTACTGCCCCAGCCCCGACAGGTCCGCCCCGCGCACCTGCGCCTCGGCGGCCTCCGTCAGCGCGGTCTGAATCTGCCGGGTCGTCATCTTCAGCAGCGACGCCTCCTCCAGATCCACCTTGAACCTCGACAGCGCCCAGGCCCGCAGACCCTTGGTGTCGCGCTCGCTCTCCGGCGCGTCCTCAGGGATGTACTCCCCGATCGTCACCCCGATCTCGTGCCGCGCGTCGTCCAGCGCCTCCTTGCGCAGCAGCGCCTCGGCGTCCTCCCGGTCCCGCTTGCGGAACCGCTCCACCGGGACGGAGCACCCCAGCCGGTCGCGCGCAAACTCCGCCACGCACTCGGCGAAGTAGTCCGCGTCCAGGTACTTGTCCACGGCGTCCGACGCCGCGCTCTCGATCTGGTCGAAGATCAGCCCGCGCACATCCCGGCCCTCCAGCACCCGCTGGCGAACCCCGTAGTAGTACCGGCGCTGGTGCTCCATCACCTCGTCGTACTCGAGGATGTTCTTCCGCACCTGGAAGTTCCGCTCCTCCACCTTCCGCTGCGCCCGCACGATCGCGCGGCTCAGCATCGGGTGCTCGATCGCGTCCCCCTCCTTCATCCCCAGCTTCGACAGCACCCGCAGCGTCGTCGGCCCCGCGAAGAGCGTCATCAGGTCGTCCTCGAGCGACACATAGAACCGCGACGACCCCCGGTCCCCCTGGCGACCCGACCGCCCGCGCAGCTGGTTGTCGATCCGGCGCGACTCGTGACGCTCCGTGCCGATCACATGCAGCCCCCCCAGCGACTCGCACGACTCGACCCACCCGATCCGGTGCAGCCGGAACCGCCCCTGCTCGTCCAGCGCCGACCGCATCTCCTCCGCCGACATCGACGGGATCTTCTTGGCGTCCGCCCAGGTGTACGACTCTGTCCACTTCCGCAGCAGCGCCAGTTCGAGCTCGCCGAACGCCATCGCGTCCACATCCCGCTTCTGCAACCCCAGCTCCTTCGGGGCGACCTTGCGGAACACCAGCTCGCGCACCTGCTCGTCCGTCGCCTCGACCGTCAGCTCCCGCGGCGCGATCCCCCGGCGCAGCCAGTGGTCCAGCAGCGTCTCGCGCGGGAACGAGCCCAGCTTGATGTCCGTCCCGCGCCCGGCCATGTTCGTCGCGATCATCACCGCGCCCAGCTGGCCCGCGTTCTCCACGATGTGCGCCTCGCGCTCGTGCTGCTTGGCGTTCAGCACCTCGTGCCGGATCCCGTGCTTCGCCGTCAGCATCTTCGAGAGCGTCTCGCTCTTCTCCACGCTCGTGGTCCCCACCAGCACCGGACGCCCCGTGTCGTGGAAGTTCCTGATCTCGTCGACGATGGCCGCCCACTTGTCCTTCGCCGTCAGGTACACCGTGTCGTCGTAGTCGTCCCGCACCACCGCCACATTCGTCGGGATCGTCACCACATCCAGCTTGTAGATGTCGTGGAACTCCTGCGCCTCGGTGTCCGCCGTGCCCGTCATCCCCGCCAGAGACTTGTACATCTTGAAGAAGTTCTGGATCGTGATCGACGCCACCGTCTGCGTCTCCTGCTTGACCGGGACCCCCTCCTTCGCCTCCACCGCCTGGTGCAGCCCGTCCGACCACTGACGCCCCACCATGGGACGCCCCGTGTTCACATCCACGATCACCACGCCCGGCTCCTGCCGCCCCGTCTGCGGGTTCTGCACCGGCGCCACGATGTAGTCCCGGTCCCGCTCGTACACCACATGCGCCCGCAGCGACTGCTCCAGCAGGTGGGGCATGTCGATGTTCTCTCCCACATAGAACGACCCCAGCCCCGCCTTCCGCTGCGCCTCGGCGATCCCGTGGTGCGTCAGGTGCGCCTGCTTCCGCTCCCGCTCCAGCTCGAAGTACTGCGTGTGGCGCCCGCGCTCCGCCTCCAGCTGAGGCAGCCGCGACCTCGCCTCCGCCAGCTGCTGCTGCAGCGCCGGCACCGACCCCTTCTCCCGGGCGTTGCGGATGTCCCCCTCCGTGCCCTTCACCCGGCGCCGGCACTCCTCGACCGCCTGGTCCGCCGCCGCCCAGGGCTCCTGCATCTTCACCAGGTGGCGCGCCAGCTGGTCCGCCAGCTCGTACCGCGGCGCGTCCTCGTGCGCCGGCCCCGAGATAATCAGCGGCGTCCGCGCCTCGTCGATCAGGATCGA
>DOJA01000052.1 GCA_003511945.1 Phycisphaerales bacterium
CCACCGGACAGCGGGGCCACGGAACGGGGCGATGACGCGGACGACTTCCTCGACAAGAACGGCCCATCGCAGAAGTCCGGGTGCCCGGTGCTGCTCGCCGAGGGCTTCAAGACCGAGAGCGATGTCGACCTCGTGGTGGCCCTGCCCGGCGAGGACTTCGTGCTGCGGCGGGTCTACAACGCCGGCGCGGACATCGACGAGCCGGGCTACCCCTGGTACCTGGGCACGGGGTGGGGCACCAGCGCGGACGGTTGGATTCAGTTCGAGCCCAGGCGGATGGAGTGGCACGAGCACCCGCTCGATCTCAATCCTTACCCCGACTCCGTACAGGTGTCGGTGTACCCGATCGAGGAGAGCGGGTTCTTCTACGACACTCGCGCGGAGAGCCCGGATGGACTCCCGCCCGGGCCGCCGGAGGACCCGATCCGCGGAAAGGAGTTCGAGCCGATCACACCGGGGCTGGCCCGCGTTCGGGCGGGGGTGGTCCACATCGAGCCCGGGTTCGGACGGACCGATGGAACTTCTGGGATTGTGTCGAGTCCCTCGCACGACCCGTACAGGTGTTGGATCTACGACACGCCCGGCGGGGGGCAGACGATCTACTCGCGCAAGCCGGGCTACTACGAGGGGCGCGTCCTGCGCTACCTCGACGCCTTCGGCAACCCATGGACTTACGACTATGTCGAGTACACACCCGGTGCGAACGGTCGTCCCGTGGTTCCCCGCCTCCTGCGGATCTTTCTCCACGGCACCGACCCGGTCGCCACAGGGGGCGGTGCGTTCGCGGCGAGAGCGGTCGTCGAGTTCGAGTGGGACACCGTCAAGCCGAGCGTGCCCGGCTCGGGCGGCGGGCGGATGCTCGGCGCGCGGGTGACTCGCCCGGGGCTGCCCGCGAGCATCAACGACCGGGGGCTCTCGTATGTGAAGTACTCGTACCAGGTCGTGCCCGGGGCCGCGCCGAACGGGAGCGACGAGCACCTCCTCTCGCTGGTTGAGAAGGGTGTTCTGGTGAACGCCCCGCTCGAAGGGGAATCGGCGCCGGCGGGGTTCGAGCCCGAGTACCACATCACCTACACCCACTTCCGCTACGCGGGGCGGCGGCTCTCGCACCGGTTCGACGCGGCCCAGCTCGAGCACTACGCCGAGCATCTGTACACCCCGCCCGCGGGCACGCAATCGCCGCAGGAGCGCCTCGCTGCCGCGGCGGACGAGTTCTCGCACCTGCCGCTGAACGCCGGGCTGGGCGGCGGGACAGCCACGGTCGCGGACCTCGCGTCGAAGATCGTCAGTTACTCAAAGATCCATGACTCGTGGCGCGTCGTGCAGGAGATCATCCAGCAGGGGTGCCCGTGTGCCGGCGCGGGCGGGAGCGCCACCAAGATCAATTATGCGTACGGGCGGAGCTGGATCGCCGAGCCCGAGCAGGTGTGGAAGTCGGCCCCCGGACCCAATGGCCAGACGACGATCACGACCAAACTGGGCCGCTGGAAGACGGTGACGACGATCACCGAGTCCTCTCGGGACGAGACGGGGGCGTGGCAGGTCGATCAGGTCAAGCGGAGTTGGGCGGAGATGGTGCCGATCCTGATCGGCCCTCAACCGACGGTCTGGAGCGATCGCGATCCCGAGGTGATCCCCCCGTCGCCAGTGGTGACCACGATCGAGTTCCGCCCCCGCCTCCTCGTGCCCTTCACCGTGGCGAACGCGATCACGGAGTATGTGGACGGCCAGCCCGGGCGGAGCTGGTACACGCTCCACGAGTACCTGGACGGCAGTCGAGCCCGCGAGTACCACCCCAGCGCCCTGACGGGCGTGCTGCTCGATGAGAACGGCTGCCTCGAGTACTCGGATGAAGCCGCGAATGTGCTGCTGGGCACGCAGCGACAGGACGGGCCGGCGCCGGCGGCCCGCGAGGCGTTCCAGTTCAAGCCCGACGGGCTCATCACCTGGACCCGCCACGATGCACTCGGTCGGATGACCGAGAGCGGGGTGGAGCGATCTTCGGTCTCCGGTCCGCCCTCAGCGTGGTCGGTTCCGGCGGCCATGGATGCGCGCGTGGCTGAGCGTCGGAGCTACCTCGCCTCCGCGGCGGGAGCGGGCGTCGGCAACCTCCGGTACGACCTGGTGAGCCGCATCGATCGGTTCACAGACGGACAGACCGGGCCGACTGATTCAGTCGTCCACGACTATGCGACGGAGTTGGGGACGAGCAATCTGATTACCGACTGGCGCCGCCCGCGCGTAGTGGCCCGTGCGGAGCGGACCGAACGAGGTCGGGAGGCGGGCCCGCCAGGCGATGCGGTCTCGTGGCGCCGGTTCGACGCGACGGGGGCGCTCATCTTCACCTGCGATCCGTCGGGCACGGTGATCCGGTACACGAACGACCCATCGACCGGTCGTCCGAGCCGAATCGACCGCAATGTCGCGTCGCCCGGCGGGGCGCTCCTGCCGCCGACCGCCGGCGTTCGCCATCTTGAGGGCGCGCTCACCACTCACATCACCAACGACATCCTGGGACGCCCCCGTCGGACGATCGAAGAGAGCGGCGTCATCTCGTCCACAGACTGGTCTCTGGAGCGGGCCGACCTGCTGCTGCACGATGGCGTCGTCGCTCCCAGCACGCTTGAGTACCTCGTGCAGACCGTCACGCCGCACGAGCTCGCGGGCGGCACGCACGCCGGCGCGATCAGCAAGACATGGTTGGGGGCGTCGCTGAACATCCTCGGCGTCCGCGAGTTTGAAGGGGCGAGCGGTCAGCCGACCGAACGGGAAACCGGGCGCACGCTCCACGACTACGCCTTTGGAGAGGTGCTCCGCGCGAGTCGGCGCTGGCACGATGTCGCGGGGGATCGCTTCACGACCGAGTCGTTCGAGTACGACCGCCAGGGGCGCGTCAGTCGTCGAACAGCAGCGAACGGTCAGGTGACCGAGACGGAGTACGACTCCAACGACCGGCCCGTCGCGGTGCGGAGCGGCGCATCCGGGCGCACCCCGGTGCTGCAGACGGAGTTCTTCTACGACTTCGATCCCCTGAGCGCGCCGCCAGGCGGTGCGCCGGCGCAGGGCGTCGGCGACGGCCATATGACGCTGGTGCGCCAGCATGTTCAGGACAGCGCCGGTGCCGCGGCCCGCGACCTGATCTCGCTCCATGACTACAGGGGGCGCAAGAGGGTGGAGTATGCGCGGGCGCCCGGCCCGGGCTGGCTCGAGGCGGCCGCGGGGCAGCACTCGGTCGTTCGGGTCGACAACACCGGCCGGGTCGTCGAGCGGGCCACCTTCGGCGCCGGGGTGCTCAACCTTGCCACGCTGGAGTCCCTCATCAGGGACACCGAAGCGATGCTGAGCGCCCCATCGCTGGGCACGGCGCCGTTCGCCGGGCGTTCGTGGACGCTGTACAGCGAGCGCGGGCTGCCCGTGGCGGTTGATGTCGCACTCAACGGGGTGAGCGACTCCGCGGGTGTGCTGCGGTCCACCTGGGCGTACGACCACAACGGGCGCGTGATCGCGGAGTTCCCCGGCGGCGGGGCCGCATCGCTGCGGAACTACGACGCGCTGGGGCGCCTGTCGGAAGAGGCGGTGGCGCTCGGCGAGTCGCCGGGGTATTCCTCCACGGGCGTGCTGATCGCCAGCGCGCTGCTGATCGAGCACTCAACAACCGGCTTCGACGATGCCACCGGGCTTCCGTTCCTGGAGACCACAGCGCGGCGAACCCACGGCGCCTCGGAGCAGTTCGAGGGGTTCAGCGAGCTTCCGGTGACCACACTCACCGCGTTCGTCCACGACGAGGCGGCGCGCCCGATCGCCACCGTGTCCTACGGCACCAACCGGGCCGACGACACCTTCTCCGCCGGCGGCGTCCCGCCGATCTCTGCCCCGCTTGTCGGCGTCCCGGACCGCGTTTCGAATCCAAACCTGCTCATCCAGGAGACGAGGTACGACCCGATCGGGCGCCCGTCCGAGAGCATCGATGCCCAAGGGCGGGTCACTCGGTCCATCTACGACGACTTCGATCGCGTCGTCGGCGTCGTCGAGAACGCATCCGCCGCGACGCCCACAGCGCCGGGGATCGGGCTGGTGTGGAGCCAGCCCGACGGGCACTGGTCGGTCGTGGGCCGCCCGACGCCCGGCGCTCACGACAAGGATCGCGTCACCTCGACCGTCTACGACGGCGCGGGCCTCATTACGCGCCGGGCCGCGCATGTGCCGCGGCTTGACGCGCTCGGGCAGGTGCTGTCCGAGGACATCCAGGTCACCCAGTTCGTGTACGACCGCGCCGAGGCGAGCAGCGCCGGGCTAGGCGCGCTGGGGAATGCATCAGAGTCCAACGGGCTGCTGTACGAGGTTCGCTACCCCGCCACCGCCGGTCCGAGCATGGGGCGCCCGGGCGCCGACGAGTCGGACATCGTCCGCTACGCGTACAACAGCGCGGGGGAGCAGACCGCCGTCCGGGACCAGCGCGGCGTGGTCCGTCGCTTCGAGCGCGATCATCTCGGGCGGGTGCTCGCGGACAGGGCCGATCCGCTGCCGGTGCTCACCGGCGGCTTCTCGATCGATGGCGCGGTGACCTCGCTCGTCACGGGCTACGACCCCTTCGGACGCGTCCAGTCGGTGCGATCCGTCGGCGGCGCGGGCGGGGTCGAGGTCCGCAACGAGGTGAAGTTCGAGTACGACGCACGCGGGCGGATCACGCGCTACCTGCAAAACCCGGTCGGTGCGGTCTCAGCTCCCGTCGAGAACGCGGTTCAGTACGCCTACGACGACCTCGGGTTCGGCACCGAGTACACCCAGCACGGCCGTCTGCGCGAGATGACCTATCCCTTCACGCACGCGGACGGGCGGCGCACGCGAGTCCGGTACGACTACGGCCCTTCCGGGTCACTCGGCGAGCGCATCTCGCGGCTCGCGGGGATGCAGTGGTCGCTCTCCGGCACGACCTTCGACTCGCATGTCGAGCACTCCTACCTCGGCGCCGGGCGGCGTGTGAAGTCCGTGTACCGCCACGACCCGCCGGGCTCGACGCCCGAACCAACGCTCGTGCGTGACCGCACGGTTCCACGACTCGGCGAGGGCGCCGCTGTCGCGGGGCGCTACCCCGGCTACGACCGCTTCGGCCGCCTCGCGCGCCATCTGTGGTACCGCGACGAGGCGTGGGACCGCGAGTCGGTCCCACCGATCGTCGAGGTGAACTACCGCTACGACCGCTCGTCGAACACCACGCACCGGCTGGATGATCGCCCCGGGATGTCCGGGATTTCCGGGTTCGAGCCGCGCCGGTTCAACGATGCGTACGAGCACGACGGGCTCGATCGGCTCACGAAGGCGATGCGAGGCGTGGACGCCTCCTCGCCCGAGCCCGGGGCGGACAGCCAGCGGTGGACGCTGGACACGCTGGGCAACTGGCTGACCAGCGCGGCGGCGACGAACGAACTGGGCGGCTTCGACCGGCTCGTGCACCGCTCATTCAACGCGACGAACGAAGTCTCCGCCGCCGATTCGGCACCCGGCCTTCCGGGGGGCGAGCTGGGGCACCTCTACGACGACGCGGGGAACCTGCTGGCGGAGCAGCAGGCCGACGACGCCTTCTTGACGCAACGACGCCGTGTGTTCACCTACGACGCCTGGAACCGGCTGACGCGGGTGTCGCTGCAGACGCGCGCCGATGCGCAGTCGGCGTGGAGC
>DOJA01000185.1:0-217 GCA_003511945.1 Phycisphaerales bacterium
GGGGGTGGGGGTGGGGCCTCGAAGAGGCGATGCTGCGCCGCGCGGTGCGCGGGTGCGCCCGGGTGGTGTTCACGCACGGGTGCCTGCGGAGCGCGTGGGAGTCCTGGGGGGCGGCGAATCCGCGCGCGGAGGTGGGTCCAACGCCGATCGACGCTCCGGCGCCGGTGGCGGGCGGGCCACGTTTTCGTGAGAGCAACCAATTCCGTGTAGGATTAAC
>DOJA01000185.1:277-1001 GCA_003511945.1 Phycisphaerales bacterium
GAGGCGGTGCGCCGGGAATGGGGCGTGCCGCCGGGGGAGCCGGTGGTCCTGGCGTGCGGGGCGCCGGCGAGCGCGATCGATGCGAAGTGGTTCTCCTATCAGGTGGGCGTCATGAGCGTGGCGGGGCTGTTCGCGACGGTGGTGCTGCCCGCGCGAGCCGCGCAGAGCGACCGGGGCGTGCGGTTCTCCGAGCGCCACAAGCACCCGTGGCGGATCGTGTTCGACGAGCGCCCGGTGTGGGAGATCGCCCGCGGCGCGGACCTGGCGCTGTGGGCGCGGGCGGGCGTCTCCGACGGGCTCCGCGAGGGATCCAGCACGGTCACCCCGCCCGAGGACCTCGCGTGGGCGGCGGCGCTCGGGCTGGCGGTGGTGTGCGAGGACGATGCGGCGTCGCGCTCGGTGCTGCGCGGGCTGGAGCCCTCGGTCCGCTTCGTCTCCGCGGCCCGCCCGACGGCGCTCATCGACGAGATGATGGAGGTGCTCAGCGCCCGACGGGCGCCCCGTGTTCCCGACCTGCCCGCGCACCGGGACGCGCCCGCGTGGGCGGAGGGGTTCGAGCAGAGGGTCCGCCTCTCGACCGGGCGCCTGCGGGCGCTGGAGAGCGCCTGACAGTCTCAACCCCGGACCTGTCCAGTGCCGGTGAGGACCCACTGGAAGGTGGTGAGGTCCTCGGCGCCCATCGGGCCGCGGGCGTGGAGGCGGTCGGTGGAGATGCCGATCTCGG